>JANOPX010000066.1:0-66864 GCA_031422115.1 Chamaesiphon sp. VAR_4_metabat_408
TTTGGAACTTGAAACAGGCGACTAGTTTTGACAAGTTACGTCCGTTACGGGTGAAGTTGAGTAAGTAGTTCTGAAATGCTTACGCCGAAAGGCTTTCAGCCTTAGCGTACAATTTTCCCGTTTTGGCACGGTGATGCCTAATTGCCATACACTCCCAATTGCAATTTCGGTAGAGTTTCCAATAAAAGATGATGAAGTATTTTTAGCATTAAAAAATAGACATCCATTAATACAGCTTTGAATAGTGAGCGTAGATAGAAGATCGTTATTAAGCGGGAGAATACCATTTTGTTGATTAAATATATTTGGTGAGTTGATTATTTCTCCAGGAATGGTTTGTGAAGATATAGGATTAATTGGAATTGCAATCGCCGATGTAGAATAGCTAATTAGCCAACCAATGACTATCATTGAGTAGAAAATATATTTCTTATCGATTGAGTGATTTTTTTCAAACATTATGCTATTTAATTAAATCAAAAAAATATGCTGGGGGTGGAACATTTATGACCCAACCCAGCTATCATAGAAATTAGTCAATACAAAGGAGATAGAGTTGTGACATGCACTATTGAGTAGTTGTTAGCCACTTACATTACCGAGCATCAATCACCCTATAATTACCAACCATATCGTTTATAATTTGAGTAATTCCGCACTCCCTGAATAGAATTATTATACTGTTGTATTCGTATATTTGAGAGACTCTGATACTGGTTACAAGCAGGTCTGTTTCCACGTTGACAAGCTTGATATAGCAAATTTTGGTAATTTTGGTTGTTTTGCTGTTCTATTATCGCGTTTCTTACAGGAATCTGATTTAAGGGGCTACTCAGATAACCGCCTTGCTTTGCTAGTTGTAAGACTCGGATAGTCTCTGCATCAAATTGTGCTGTAGCTGGATTAACTAATGCGATTGCGCTGCCAATCGTTAATAGTGAAGTGAAAATTATTTGACGAAACATTGTTTTACTCCGTTTAGGAAATGTTTATTAGTTATTACAAAATCTGTTTAGTTATTAAACTATTAACAGATTTTGTTACCGCTATCTGCCAGGAATCGAGATTAATCAGCTATGCTGTAATCTATTATGAATCTAACTGTTTGTGCTGCGCTGTCGCCAGTACAGTTTTCGATCGCATTCCCATCTAAAAACTATACTTGACGATTTAAAAATTATTTGTTAATCTCAGATTGACTAGGATCGATGCTATCTCAGGTAAAATCTCGACCATTACTGCAAGATCGGCGACTTTCCCAACTCCTTTATCCCTCTTTAGCTTCATAAATCTGTCCAGACCATTGCTAACGGCGATTCTAGACGAGAGAGGCTACGCCAATGATAAATCTCAATCATTATACTATTCAGCCCAAACTCAGCAGTCAGTGTTAGAATTCATAACTATAGCTAGGGGTGTCCGAAATCGATCGGGCTGAGAGCATACCCTCGCACCTGAGACTGGGTAATGCCAGCGGAGGGAAGCTGTTTATGATAGGAATTTTGATATGCGTGCTAACTGGATTGCGAAACGTAGCGGACAAGCCAATGTGTCCCAGATGCACTATGCGCGAAAAGATGTAATCACCGAAGAGATGGATTATGTCGCCAAGCGCGAAAACCTCCCCGCCGAGCTGATTCGCTCTGAGGTTGCTCGTGGGCGGATGATTATCCCCGCGAACACCAATCACCCCAATTTGGAACCAATGGCGATCGGCATTGCTTCCAGATGTAAGGTAAATGCTAACATCGGTGCATCCCCAACTTTTTCCAACATGCAGGATGAAGTAGACAAACTTCACCTCGCTGTCAAATATGGTGCCGATACCATCATGGATCTTTCCACAGGTGGCGGTAATCTGGATGATATTCGGATGGAAATCATCAAAAATTCCTCCGTACCCATCGGTACCGTACCCATTTACCAAGCCCTAGAAAGCGTCAACGGTAATATCGAAAAACTCACCCCCGATGACTTCCTCCACATCATCGAAAAACACGCCCAACAAGGGGTAGACTACCAAACCATCCACGCCGGAATCCTGATCGAGCATTTACCCCTAGTTCGCAACCGGATTACAGGTATCGTCTCTCGCGGTGGTGGAATTTTAGCCCGCTGGATGCTGCACCACCACAAGCAAAATCCGCTCTATACCCATTACAGCGACATCATCGAAATCTTCAAAAAATGCGATGTATCATTTAGCCTAGGTGACTCCCTCCGCCCCGGCTGTACCCATGATGCTTCCGACGCAGCTCAACTTGCCGAACTCAAAACCCTCGGACAATTGACTCGTCGCGCTTGGGAAGATGACCTCCAGGTGATGGTAGAAGGCCCAGGACACGTCCCAATGGATCAGATCGAGTTCAATGTCAAAAAGCAGATGGAAGAGTGCTCAGAGGCTCCTTTCTACGTGCTAGGGCCACTCGTAACTGATATCGCTCCTGGTTACGACCATATCACCAGTGCGATCGGTGCAGCAATGGCTGGTTGGTATGGTACCGCCATGCTCTGTTACGTGACTCCCAAAGAACACTTGGGCTTACCCAATGCTGAGGATGTCAGAAATGGTCTGATTGCCTACAAGATTGCCGCTCACGCCGCCGATATCGCCCGTCACCGTCCGGGAGCACGCGATCGCGATGACGAGCTATCCCACGCCCGTTACAACTTCGATTGGAATCGTCAATTTGAACTCTCCCTCGACCCCGAACGGGCGAAAGAGTATCATGATGAAACTCTCCCAGCGGACATCTATAAAACTGCCGAATTCTGCTCCATGTGTGGACCAAAATTCTGCCCCATGCAAACTAAAGTAGATGAAGAAGCACTCACTGAGCTGGAGAAGTTCCTCGCCAAAGAGCGCGAGCCTTCCAGCGTCGGCTAATAGTTTAAACTAATGCCATCGTCTCCCCGACTTCTGCCTAGAAGTCGGGGATATTTTTCTTTTTTAGCTACAATGATTGTAATGTCGATTCTCCAGGGGAGAGGCTCCGCCAACGAAATAAGCGATTATGCAAACTATTTTTTGGACAATGGAAGAAGTTGCTGCTAGAGCGAAGCAGTTTTACGAGCAAGGGATTCGGCAAGAAGTCGAGCATGGCGAAAATATTGGTCAGATGATTGTGATTGATGCCGAGACTGGTGAATATGGTATCGATTCCAGCGGTGTCGAGACAGCATTGAAGCTAAAGGGTAAAAATCCCTTAGCTCAACTTTTTACGATCCGAATTGGTTATGATGTTTCAGTAGTTTTCGGCGGAGAACTGGAGCGAGTTGCTAAGTGATTCAAGGTAGCGTCGTCAATGGAAGACCAAATGTACGGGTAATGTTTTTGTTGCCAGGGCATCCTAGTTTTGGAATAGATTTTGTTGTAGATACTGGGTTCAATGACTATCTAACCTTGCCACCACAAGCAATTAGTTTGATGAATTTACCGCTATATTCCAGTATATCTGCCCGGTTAGCAGATAATAGTGAATCTTTATTGCCCATACATCTAGCAACTATTATCTGGGATGAGGAGGAGAAAGTGGTGCCAGTTTTAGCAACTGGATTAAAGCCACTATTGGGCACTAGTTTACTAAAAGGATTTCACTTGGAGATTGATTTTGAGGTGGATGGGGTAGTATCGATCTCTAAAATTTAGTTGCCATTGCCAGCTTCTTGTACAGTTAAAATGTTATGTCCCATCGTCCTTTAATAGTCCGCTGACAACTTTTGGAAACTGCTCATCCATATACAGACGTGCCATCAGCTATACCTCGTTATTAGCGCGAATTTCTGCGGCAATTTCTTCAGGATAGACATCAGCATAGATCCAAGCATTGACAAGATCGGCGGCGGTAATATGAGAATAATCCTGCAATAGTTGAGCTTCACTAATCCCTATCTGTTGAGCTTCGACTAATAGCCAAACAGCGATTCTGGTGCCATCAATACAAGCCGAGCCGCCACAGACACCAGGTGTTTTGGTAATTCCTTTACCACTCATTCTTAGAGCTTTTGTCAGACTCTGAACGATCTCTGCTTTGTCAGAAGGGGATAGAGTCAGAAGCTGATGTTCGATTTCTTGACGAGTCATGGTGATTTTCCTGTAGAGACGCTGCGCGATATTGGATCGATCGGGAATTACCCTCATTGTAGCAATCTAGTTATGCTCGGACTCTTACTTCCTAGCAAAGTTTATGTGTTTGGCTTCAGGTTTGAATGGAGAATTGTGAGGGATGAATGCCATGATTTACCCAAACGATCGCAGTTTCAGCACTAGTCATATCTGGTGGTACCCGCAAGATATGAATATGTGCGGTAGAAGGACAAGTCATCTTGAGCAACATCATCGGTTCTTTACCAACTTCTTGCTGTCCTTGATAAACAATCTGGATATTATCAATTTTTAGGAGGGTGTATTCTTGCCAAATATCGATCGCGATTGCTCCAAGTTCATCGCAGATTCTTTCATAGCCTATATGTTCGATTAATCTACTTCTAATTTCTGCATTTTTCTCATCCAATAACCACTTAGCTTTCCAATCACTAAACTTTATCCAATATCTACGAGGCAGATTAACATCAAGCATCCATGATACTTTCAATTGGATGAGTTTATCAATTCCTTCGATCGATTCTGCTGTTTGAAGATCTAGATGAGATTCATGTGGTTCAAAAATATTAGCTAGATCGGTTAAGATTCGATCGAGTCCCAATTGCTTTATCAAAATATATCGAACGTTATGACTTCTCTCATCCAATATCCATTCAGATTTCCATTCACTGACCTTTTTCCAGTATCTACGAGGAAGATCTACTCGTGAAAAACTCACATGTTTTAATTTGGGTAAAGTTTGGAGAATAGATAGATCCATAAGTGAATTTATACAGATCGTGAGTTTAACTAAATTAGTCAAACTCCTCAGACTCTGAGGTAATGTCATAATTTTATTTCCCGATATATCCAGCTCTTTGAGTCTACTTAGTTTGCTGATACTTTCTGGTAAAGCTGTGAGTTGATTATTGCATAAATATAATTGATTTAATCTAGTTAAATCGCCAATATTTTCTGGTAAGGCTGTCAGTTGATTGCGAGCTAGGAATAATTGACTTAGCTTTGTCAGATTCCCAATGCTCAAAGGTAATATGGCTAATTGACATCCATTCAAATGTAGATGTTTTAAGTTGACTAAATTGCCAATACTTTCAGGCAAGTAATTGATATTATTTATACTTTTGCTGTTATGTCTTTTATTCCTGCAAGGTCTTAGTCTAGCTAATTCAGTCAGATTGCCAATGCTTTCTGGTAATTTATTTAGTCGATTTTCGTGTATGGCTAAAACTCTTAATTTCGTGAGATTACCAATAGTTTCTGGTAGTTCGGCTAGATCGTTCGATTGAAGATATAGTTGAGTAAGTCGATGTAGATTGCCGATCGAGTCTGGCAATCTTGTCAATTGATTATTGCTGAGATCTAGTTCTAGTAATGAGTCTAAATCGCCGATCGAGTCTGGTAGCTCAGTCAAATTTTGACCGCTGAGATCCAATTTGGTCGATCGATCTTGACGAGCTGCGGCGATTAATTCTAAGACTCGATCGGTCGTCATAACTTATACCCACATTTCGCATTTCAATTACAGTTAAAATGTCATGTCCCATCGTTCGTAATAGTCCACTGACAACTTTTGGAAATTGCTCATCCATATACAAACGTGCCATCAGCTATGCCTCATTATTAGTTTCGGTAGCAAGTTATTTAATCCTTGTTCCTTAGTTATTCTATTTTGACCTATAATATTGTCGAACGGCTTGCCGTCTGCGCCAGCAATCGCAAAGCCATCAGTAGGATAAATAGCAGATATAGTAAAAATTTGGCGCGGCTGAAATTCGGCAAGCGATCGAGTCCAAGATTTAGCTAATTTTAGTCGATTGCGAAATAGGAGTTCGACTCGGTGATGTTGGAGCGAAGATCGTAACCCACAATAGCGATCGTAATGGAAATCATAATTTCCATCTTGCCAAAATATATCAATATTTTTCATTGAGATTAGCTGACTTTTATTCGTTAGCTCCAAGATAAAAATTATACCATAGCGGATGATATACTGAACTTTTTCGCGATTTCTACCCACCTGCCGACAGATCCCATAGCCTGTCAGTAATTCACCTTCACCATCGACTAGAACAGAGTTGTGGTTGATAATTTGCCAATTGAGGTCTTGTTCGATCCAATTAATATCTGTAGCATGTAGCCTAATCTTTGGAAACCGATGTAAAACGTCTAATATAGTTAGATCTTTTCGTTGATATAGAATATTGTCGAGGAAATACTTTTGCGCCCCATTATATTGATTGAACTTGGTAAATTGAAAATATGCTTTTCTAACTGTTTCCGGTGTCAATACAAGCAATCTACCATCACCTGCTAAGGAAAGTTGAATCGGTGAAGTCATAGCCCATCCTCAAGTAGGATCTGTGGGTAATTTCTGCATCAATACCTCACCAATTCTAGCAATTAGCTCGTCAATTACCGGATCGTTATTACGTCCTTTGGTATTAGCTTCATCGATCGCAATTTGGATCGCCGTACCCAAATCTGCTACCAGTTCAGTCAATTCGGTTAAGAGCTTAATTTCCAACCCATAGTCAATTTCTACTTTCTGGGTATAGTGAGTGATGACTTGGTGTTTTTCTTCGTAGGTGCGAACTTTAGTGCTGGCATCTTCCTCATAGGGAACATAACGAATTTCCGTTTTTTCGTGTTTCTTTTTGCTATGGGCAAAGGTTGGGCGGCTGTCGATCGAGGTATTATGGACGAGTTTAGGATTGCGACGAGGTAATTTTTTGACTAATTCATTGAAGACAATATGGGCACTTTGAAGAGCGCGTAATTGCGGAACGCTAAGTTCGATCTCGATTCCACACCAGCTAAAAGTTCCCCGATTTTCGGCATTAGCTTTTTGGCGCGCACCATGCTGACTTACTACTGTGCGGACGATTTCTACTACCTTAGCCGCTATTTCTTCTGGTGGATAATCGACATATGTTTCTCTGATTTCTTCTTCCAATTCATCTCGATCGTTATAAACTCGTTGGCGGACTTCTTGAGCGCGAATTTTTTCAATCCAACCGATCGCTTTTTCGAGTTCGCGTTTCTGTTTTGTAAAGGTAGTTTGAACCATAATCTTGATATTAAGTAGGTAGGTGCAATTATTTGTAAAATAGATTATGCCTGAAACTTAGCTGGTGGGCAGTGCCCACCCTACGTGATATTTGACTTACTATCGACGTACTAATAAAATTTAAAAGGGAAAGGTTTAACTCGATATCTAGATATGAGATACTGCAATAACATTACTGTTACCTGCACTAAATGGCCGAACGAGTTACCTCGAAGAGACTCTATCACCAAGGCATTCATCAGTCGATTTACCGAGCCTATGTTCGATCCGAAAACCGAAATAGAGCTAAGGATCGTCTCCCACTATCTTATGAATCCCACTGCTACTAGTGATTCTCTGAGTTGCTAAAATCTCCCCGATACCTGTGTTAAGAGATCTCGGCTAAACTCACCAATTGAGATAATGTCACCAAAACCTCAACCATCAGATTAATTCTCCGCACTTACGACCTTTAATGGTAGTCGCTCACCGAATTTAACAAATATTAAGGAACGCCGCCACGCCACAGATTAGGAATGGGAATTGAAGTTAATAGTTAGAGCGAGGAATCCCGAAGGACTTTGGACATCTTGGTAGTAACTACTCTGTAGCCTAATCTCGTGTCCGATCTTACTTTGTACTCTGAAATTGATTGTTTGCCAAAACCACACCAGCGTAACGATCTTATTTGTACTCTGTTGTTAGTTGGTTGCCAAAACTACCCCAGAATACCGATCGATATGAATGACACGTCTAACCGAACTACAGACTCAGCCTTCTTCCTCCTCCCTCGTCTCTCGCCGAGACTGGAGAAGTTTACGACCCGATCGATGTTCCTGAGATTGAACCCCCTCGCAGTTTTGAGACTATTTCGACCTTAGATATTTCAGAAGACATTAAACCATCTCTTACTTGTCTGGCGGAACTTTTCTTCATGACCCTTTAACTATTAGTTCTGCGTTCTTGAATAAATGATATTTGAGTTGTGAGCAGTTTTTTCTTGAGCCTTGAACGAGATTTTTATTTCGTAAAAAATTTACTTTTTAGCTAGCATTACCTCTCCCAGCATCTATCATAATACATGCTTTTGAAAGATGTCAAGTTAGGACAAAGCTGGTAAATGTAAATTATCGATCGATGGCAATAAAAAGCCCCAGATATTTTTATTCAGGTTTGAATGGAGCATTTCGACGGATGAATGTCACGATCTACCCAATCGTTGGCGTAGCCTCCGCTTTGCGGAATCGTAGAGTCAACATCACTCACCTCGATCTTACCACCATCAACATTCACCTAGTTAAGATAAAACCAATCAGATCCGGGATCTTCATCTATCTCAATTTGTTCGATCTTCGGTTTAGCTATTTGTGGTGAAGTTTGACTGGTTTTTGTGGCTACTTGCTTAGGTTGGAGAAAACCAGAAGCTAGACAACCAGAAAGATCGCCACTATTGTCATTGACTGGTTGTTGTCTGACTGTTGTCTTAGAATCGCGATCGGGATATTTGCCCAGAAAACCAGAAGCTAGACAACCAGAAAGATCGCCGCTATTATCATTGGTTGGTTGTTGTCTGGCTGTTGTCTTGGCACCGCGATCGGGATATTTGCCCAGAAACCCAGAAGCTAGACAACCAGAAAGATCGCCGCTATTGTCATTGACTGGTTGTTGTCTGGCTGTTGTCTTGGAACTGCGATCGGGATATTTGCCCAGAAACCCAGAAGCTAGACAACCGGAAAGATCGCCGCTATTGTCATTGACTGGTTGTTGTCTGGCTGTTGTCTTGGCACCGCGATCGGGATATTTGCCCAGAAACCCAGAAGCTAGACAACCAGACAGATCGCCGCTATTATCATCGGCTGGTTGTTGACTGGCTGTTGTCTTGGCACCGCGATCGGGATATTTGCCCAGAAACCCAGAAGCTAGACAGCCAGACAGATCTTCATCTCCATCATTTTTTTTCATTCTGTAATGTTGCGTTATTAAAATGACTACTTTGTCTGAGTAATATAGATTTACTTATCAAATATACTTGCGCTGATGTACCAACAAAATCCGTGTAAATACTTAATACATTGTCAAGATATATTTTATACAAAGTATTCTAGTCGGATGCTCAATTTTAGAAAAGTATAGTAATTAATGCCACCCGTAAAGGCAAAGTCCCGATTCTCCTTCTGCTGGGGCTGCGCCAGCGGTAACTTGCGACATTAGTAGTAGAAAAATTTATTTATTGCCGCATAAAATCCTAAAATAGTGTAGTTTTGAACAAATGGATACCTATTTAGGCTAACATTAGCCAATACCAAAAGGAGGACTCTACATTGTCTCGTCGATACCTTTTTACCTCAGAATCCGTAACCGAAGGTCATCCTGACAAAATTTGCGATCAGATCTCTGATACGATTTTGGATGCCTTGTTAGCTCAAGATCCGCTCAGTCGGGTTGCCGCAGAAGTTGTAGTGAATACTGGATTGGTTCTCATTACAGGTGAGATTACCACGAAGGCTACTGTCAACTATATCGATTTAGCCCGCAAAAAAATTGCTGAAATTGGTTATACCAATGCAGATAATGGTTTTTCGGCAAATAGTGCTTCAGTACTGATTGCACTGGATCAACAATCGCCTGATATCGCCCAAGGGGTGAATACAGCGAAAGAAAACCGCACTGATGGTACCGACATTTTCGACCAAACTGGTGCTGGCGATCAAGGTTTGATGTTTGGGTATGCTTGTAACGAAACACCCGAATTGATGCCCCTACCGATTAGCTTGGCGCATTCTGTCGCTCGTCGTCTAGCCGCCGTCCGCAAGACGGGGGATTTGGGCTATCTTCGCCCCGATGGTAAAACACAAGTTACCGTTGCTTATGAAGATGGTAAGCCTGTGGCGATCGATACGATCCTCGTTTCGACTCAACACGATGCTACCATTGGTGATATTACCGATGATGCTGGCGTTCAAGCCAAAATCAAAGCAGATATCTGGAAATTTGTCGTTGAGCCAGTCTTCGCCGACTTGGAAATCAAACCAGATACGGATACGAAATTCTTAGTCAATCCTACAGGTAAATTTGTGATCGGTGGCCCTCAAGGGGATGCTGGTTTGACTGGGCGAAAAATCATCGTCGATACTTATGGTGGCTACTCCCGTCATGGTGGCGGTGCTTTCTCCGGTAAGGATCCTACCAAAGTCGATCGCTCGGCGGCTTATGCTTGTCGTTATGTGGCAAAAAATATCGTCGCGGCTGGCTTGGCTGACAAATGCGAAGTCCAACTCAGCTATGCGATCGGTGTAGCTCGTCCTGTCAGTATCTTAGTCGAAACCTTCGGCACTGGCAAGATTAGCGACGAACAAATTTTGGAACTGATCGAAGCTGAGTTTGAATTGCGTCCAGAGGGCATTCTCGCCACCTTCAACCTGCGGAATTTACCCGCAGAACGTGGCGGACGTTTTTATCAAGATGTAGCCGCTTACGGGCATTTTGGTCGATCGGATCTAGAACTACCTTGGGAACTAACTGACAAAGCTGCAAAGCTCAAAGCTGCTGCTGCTAAATTTCTAACTACTGCTGGTTAGAAACTTAGGTAGTTTCGATAAATCGATCGTGGTGGTTCTATTTTGAGCCACCACTTTTTTGTGGGCAAAATCCGATCGCCGACTTGGAGACATCCGCATCAAGATGTTAAAATAGCAGCGATTGGGTGTCTGCTTAGGATAGTTGATAAATCCTCAAAATAAACAGCAGTCGAAATTATCCAGCCGATTTTTTTGTAAAATTTACTCGCGCAAGTTAAACTTTCAAACTATTTAGAATAGCTGAAACCTAGCTATTGGGCAGTGCCCAGCCAACAGGTATAACTACAAATCTCTCCCAACTCCTCCAATGTCCAACCAAACCTGCACTCAACCCAATTGTAATGGTACGATCGACGAAGGCTACTGCGATACCTGTGGCATGGCAGCCCTAAAATCTCAGTCAGAGTTAGATTTGGCTTTGGCTGCGGCTGCAAGTAATCGAGCACTGCAAACTAGTTCTCAGAGCCTCAAAACTACTCGCACGAGTACCGCTGTGACAAGTACGGGATCTAGCCCGATGAGTCATAGATCGACAAATGGTACCCGTCGCAGTACACCGACAGGCACAAATACCAGTCGTCGTCAATTGGGTGCGGGATTGATTTCTATTCCTGAATTGCCTTCTACCAAGCCAGAATTGGCAGTATTAGACAATCCAAATGTGCCGGAAAATAAGCGGTTTTGTGCTGGTTGTAATGAATTGGTGAAGCGGGATCGAGGGTTTTGTACTAAGTGTGGGCAAAAGTATTCATTCGTTCCTAGTCTGCGATCTGGTGATGTAATTGGCGGACAATATGAGATTAAAGGTGCGATCGCCTATGGTGGTTTGGGGTGGATTTATTTGGGTTTCGATCGACTCCTACCTCGGTATGTTGTGCTCAAAGGTTTGTTAAATAGTGAGGATGCTTCTAGTGCGGCAGTGGCATTAGCGGAACGACAGTTTTTGGCAGCAGTAAAGCACGCTAATATTGTCGGTGTTTATAACTTTGTGACCCATGAGAATGAGGGTTATATTGTGATGGAATATGTGGGGGGTAAAACTCTCAAGGAGATTCGGAAAGAGCGGGGATTATTACCAGTTAGTGAGGCGATCGCTTATATTCATCGTGTCTTGGGAGCCTTTGGCTATCTCCATCAGCAGGGTTTAGTCTACTGCGATTTCAAACCTGATAACTTTATGGTAGAAGGGGGCGATATTAAGTTAATCGATTTAGGTGGTGCCAGACGAATTGACGATTTGGATGGGGATATTTATGGTACGGTTGGTTATGCTGCACCAGAAGCAGGTGCGGGGCCAACAATTGTTTCGGATCTATTTACGATCGGTCGAACTCTAGCCGTACTAATTACGAATATTCCTGGCTTCAGTAGGGAACATGAATTTACTCTGCCTAGTGCTCAATCCGATCCGATTTTTAATCAACAAGAATCTTTGTATCGCTTCCTGCTCAAATCAACAGCAATGGATCCTGACGACAGGTTTCAAACAGCAGAAGAAATGGCGGAACAACTTTTGGGCGTATTGCGAGAAGTCGTCGCCCAGGAGACTAAGACACCGCGACCCAGTACTAGCGTTCTATTCGATGGCGACAGGTTGGCGATTACAGCTAGTGGTGATTTTAAGCCGATTCAGCCGACTTATCTTCAGTTACCCAATTTGCTCATCAATGCTACAGATCCAGGCTTTAACGTCGTGCTCAATGCTATTATGACGGCAAATCCCACCCGCCGGATCGAGCAATTGAAGCAAGTAGTCAAACAATTACCGACCTCAATCGAAGCGAAACTCCGACTGGCAAACAGTCTCATCGATAATGGGGCGATAGAATCAGCAGGTGACTTCGCCGCCGCCGAAAAACTCCTCGCAGCCGTCGCCGAGCAAGATGCTTGGGATTGGCGAGTGGACTGGTATCGCGGTCGATCGCTCCTCGCCCAAAAACGCCCCCAAGAGGCGCAAAAATTCTTCGATCGAGTCTACTTCGATTTACCCGGCGAACTCGCTCCTAAGCTTGCTTTTGCCCTCGCTGCGGAGCAATCTCAAAATTATCCAATTGCCAGTCAGATGTACGCACTCGTGGCGCGTACAGATCTCAATTATCCCTCAGCGGCGTTTGGATTAGCGCGGTGTTATTTGATGCAGGGAAATCGCAATGATGCGGTTAAAGCTTTGCAGCAAGTTCCAGCATCGTCTAATCTCTACACTAGAGCAAAAGTTGAAATTACTCGCATATTAATCGATCGAAAATTACCCGTTGCAGCAAACAGCCCCAAACATCCCGAACCAAGTCTTGTCGAGCTGCAATCGGCGAGTCAGACGATCGAATCGCTCACTTTAGAAGGCATGGAACGTCATCAACTCGATCGACAAATATTAGCCACGGCTTTGAATTTAGTTACTTCAAAAGCGATCGTTCCTCAAGGTAATATTACCATCGTCGGGCAGCCATTGCAGGAGATAAAATTGCGCGAAGGGTTGGAGAAGGTGTTGCGATCTATGGCACATTTGGCGACGGGGAATGAGAAAATTGCTTTGGTAGATGAAGCGAATAGATCTAGACCTCAGACTTTATTTTAGGATGAGGATTTAGTTTTGGTTGGTGCTTTTTTTAACACAGAGGGGCACTGAGGTTTCACGGAGGTTCACGGAGGAATGAGGAATGCTAGAGATTCCGTACAAAACCCGCCCTACCTCACTAGGAAGAAAATATTACTTCTATTATGAGTGAAGATTTACTAGGGAAATTGGCAGCGGGTAAGTTATTTAGGCGAGTTACGATCGCCCAAATTATCGTTCACCTACTTAGTTATATTGCCGCTTTTATCAAATTAATCATCATTGAAGCGGGTGGATATTATGATACGAAGATTTTACTATTTGTGGGAATGACGGCGATATCCATGCCATTGTTTTGGATATCTGGGTGGTTCGTACAGCATAGCTTGAAAATTTCCCAACAAAAGAGATTGTGGGGATACTATGTTCATCTTGCTATATTCGGCTGGAGCATTTCGATCGTCGCAGTAAGTTATTTGGTGTAGCTAGCTTATAATTATGACAACCTCGATCGATCCAAAGCCTATGAACTGTGATCAGTGTGACGCAATCGTCGCAGCCAGCGATAAATTTTGCGAGGAATGTGGCGCAAATCTTCAGAGTGAGTCTGTAACCCAAGAGATGGAGAATAGTTGCCAAAAATGTGGTGCAGCGGCAGATAAAATTGATACCGATCGCTATTGTACTATCTGCGGGTTTCGACAAGTCGCGATCGAGCATGAAACTATCCTACTAGAACTCACGCCCAATTTTGCCGGAGCTAGCGATCGAGGGCGCAGACACCATCAAAACGAAGATGCAATCGCCCTGAAAATTATCGACGAGCGAACCTATGCCATCGTCGTTTGCGATGGGGTATCTATTTCCCAACATCCCGAATTAGCATCTCGATTTGCCGTTGCTGCTTGCATCGAAGGAATTGAGCTGTCGCTAAAACAGGGAGCAAATCCAGAGACAGCAATTTTAAATGGGGTGAATAAATCTCTCCAAGCTGTTTCGGCGATTCCATTCGAGCCAGCAAACTCAATTCCAGATCCATCTTCTGCTACAATTGTGGCGGCGATCGTCACAGACAATCTAGCTACCATCGCTTGGTTGGGTGATAGTCGCGCCTACTGGATAGCGGCTGACAAATCTGTCCAACTCACTCAAGATGACTCCTGGGCGAGGGAGATTGTCGCCCAAGGTACTTTGACAATGGAAGAAGCTGAGAAGTCCCCTCACGCCCATGCTATCACCCGCTGGTTGGGTGCAGATCTAGATGATGATGGGGTACCTTCGATCGCTACTTGGACGATTCCAGGTGCGGGTTATCTATTACTATGTACTGATGGCTTATGGAATTATGCCCCAGAGCCGAGTTATCTGTATCATCTGATCCAACAGTCTCCAAGCAACAATAGTATTGACATTTCTCGTTACTTGGTTCAATATGCTAATCAACAAGGTGGGCAGGATAATATTACTGTGAGCGTGTTGGTTTTCTAGGACGCAGAGGACACAGAGATAATGGAGAACGCAGAGAATGGGCTAGAGAAGGTGGGTACTATCTAATTTTTATTTAGATTATTCAGGAATAAATTAAGCTATCGTTGTAGCAAATCTCAGTTCGATAGATTGGCAAAATATCTCTAAAATTATTTTCACTCATTACTCCCAACTCCCAACCCCCCACAGATATTTATGTTTACTGCTGAAGTATTTCAAAATCCTTACCTACCTCAAGGTGCGCGAGAAGTTAATGCCATCATGACGATTACCACTGATGGTGGCGACGGTGCAGTCACAGCAGCACCACAGAGTCAACGGTTGTTTGGGATTATTTGCGATATATCTGGTTCGATGGGTGGAGCCAAGATTCAGGCGGCAAAAGATGCGATCGCACAGATAATTAATCTATTGCCTAATGATGCCGCATTTTTTATTGTGACAGGTTCGAGTCGATCGAAATTGCTCGTACCGTTAGTAAATGCGGTACCAGAAAATAAGATGCGCGCCATCGCTCAAGTCAGAGAAATCGTCGCTGGTGGGGGCACTCTGATGTCTAATTGGCTAAATACTGCGGTGGGTGAATTTAATAAAATGCCCCAAGCCATCTGTCAGGCTCTATTATTAACAGACGGGCAAAACGATCCTCAAGACGAACAGAATTTAGTTCAGGCTTTAGCTACATGTGAAGGTAAGTTTCAGTGCGAATGTCGCGGCGTGGGTACTGATTGGCAAGTGTCCCAATTGCAACGGATTGCAAGTAACTTGTTAGGGACGACAGATATTATCTCATCACCCGATCGCATTGCCGCAGACTTTCAAGAAATATTAACCAAAGCAATGGGAAAAACTGTGAGCGATGTCAGTCTACGTCTATGGACTCCCCAAGGTGCTAAGGTGTTATTCTGCAAACAAGTTAGTCCCGAAATTGTCGATGTGACCGATCGATCTAAAATTGTCAACGATCGGATGGTAGACTATCCTACAGGTGCTTGGGGTAGCAATGAATCCCGCGATTATCATTTCTGTATCCAAATTAATGCGGGCAACGTTGGCGATGAAATGTTGGCGGGAAGAGCTAGCTTGATTACCCAGACAAATGGAGTCGAAACCAAAATCGCCGAAGCCAAAATTCTCGCCACTTGGACAGAAGATGAAGCTAGAACTGCTAAGATCGATCGACGTGTCGCTCACTATACCGGACAAGCCGAACTCAGTCAATCCATCCAAGAAGGACTCGAAGCCAGAGCGCAAGGTAATATCGAAGTAGCCACCGTCAAACTAGGCAAAGCCGTCAAACTCGCCCACGACTCTGGCAATGAAGCCACCGCCAAACTCCTTCGCACCGTCGTCGATGTCGAAGATGCCGCATCCGGTACCGTCAAAATCAAACGCGCAGGCACAGTTGCCAAAGAAGATGAGATGATGTTAGAGACTCGATCGACAAAGACAGCTAGAATTCGTAAGTAGTTGGGGGTTGCTGTACCACCGTATGGGAGTTGGGAGTTAAAATTCGCCCAAGTTCGATGGCTAAAATTTAGAATCAGTCCCCTCACTCCCCACTCCCCACTCCCCACTCATCCATGTACACGTGTCCCAAAAATCATAATTCTACCGAAGCTGATTTTTGCTCCGAGTGTGGGGCAAAAATTATGGGATTAGGCATCGCCGAATTAACACCAAATCCGATTAGCCTTCCCACAAATACTTCATCTAGTTCATCAGTATCGTGTCCTGTTTGCAGTACCCCCCATGAGGCTGATAGTGGCAATTTTTGCGAAATTTGTGGCTACAATTTTCTGTCTGGTGCTCAAGGTGGCGTTCCATTTCCCGCTCCAGTAACTGAATTTCAATCTATCATCACCCTTCCGCCCACAACAATATCGCCACCAGCCGCGACGGGACAATGGCAGGCTATAATCTCTATCGACAGCCGTTTCGCCACCCCAGACAGCCCCCCAGCACCCGATCGATTGCCGATTACCATCCCCCTCACCAAGCCAATTAGTGCGATCGGACGTACCAGTCAGGGGAGAGCGATCTATCCCGATATTTCCCTAGATTTTGACGATGCTGTATCTTCCCGTCATGCCATCCTGACACTAAATCCCGACGGCTCACTCATTCTGCGAGATATCGGCTCATCTAACGGCACGATCGTCAATGGCAAAGAGGTTGGCATCATGGTCGATATTACCATCCGATCGGGTGACGAAATCATCCTCGGTCACTGGACAAAAATCAAGCTTGTCAGCGACTAAGGGATGAGGATTAAATAACTTGCGTAGGTTGGGTTGAGCCTCGAAACCCAACATCCCCAGAGCTACTGTTCGCTCGTTTTTAGGGTAAAAGTTTTTTCTAGCTCATTCGTTATCTTTGGGAAGTCAAGATAGATCGCTTTTCCTTCGATTACAGGGAGTACATAATAACTGCATATTGCTTTTTTTCAATGCTAGTTGAGGATGTATTGAAAGTGGTAGTTTGTGATCTATTTCAAAATATTCAATAGGTAAGTTTATTTGACAAATAGAACAACATTTTAATTGTCTTTTGTATAATGATGACTTGTGACTAAAACCTTTAGAACTATTGCGCCAAGAATTAAACTTAGATCGAGCTGATTTTACGGAATCGTAACGAGCTTCTATATCACCAGAATCTAATTTTAAGTTAGACAAAGATTTGTCTGTCTTTTTAATCGCAGATAGTAGTTTAGAGAATAGCTCTGGAAGTGAATCGATCATACTTATATTCCATACTTGTATTTAATCTCAGCACCATCTGCTTGTAGAACAGAAAGAGAAGCATTGGTCTTATTCATTGCTTTTGTGAGCTGGACAACTAAGACACGAAGCTCAGTATTCATTCCAGGTGAAAATGGAATCTCTACAATGTTTCCTAAAATTTCTAATAATGTACCTAAGACTATACTCAAACTTTTCCGACTAGACTTTTGAATGCGAGGTCGTTGAATATAAGTTTTAATTTCAGCAATTACTTTCTTTAGATCGTATGAAAATATTTGCCCGCACTTAGATACAGGAGAAATGCTTTTGGTAATTTCTATAGAATGATATCTAGATATTCCGTAGAATTGTAATTGTTTGCGAGTTATTGCTTGAGTCATAATATCTGATTTACATAAATTTATTCGATTATCCTACTTTACGATCGAAACCTAAAGACTCTAATATCTTTTGCCAATAACTGCGTTCTTCTTTTAAATCTGCTGTATACTCATCAATTTGAGCAGCGTATTTTTTGTCTTTTCGCTCCATTTCTCTATCTTTCTTTGTCAACGAACCCTTTAGTGTTGCCCGATCTCTCTGCCGCTTGTGTAATTCAGGGCCACAAAATGATGAGATATGTCTCCGAATGGTCGATTCAGAAGGATCATTGCTAAAGTCTAATCCCTCCAAAGCTTTAGTAGCATCTGCTTTTTTCCACCCATCCTGTTCTACTAGAAGTACGATTGCCTGTTGTTTGTTCATAAGTATAAAATATTACTAGATTCTAATGCTATTTTACTTACGAAAATAATCCACGTCAATCTTGTTGTGGAGGAGAATCACTGTCTACAGCTTAAAAATAAGACGGAGATAAGGTTTGAGCTTTTTCATAAGTGTTAGATCGAGTTTCGTGGATGATAATGTTTGATTCGATTGTGGGGATTTGGGGTGGTGATATTCGATTACCTCGCGGCGCGGCTATGCCAACGGTTATTGCTGGGAGAGGGCGGGTTCGATTGAGATATTCGATTACCTTCGGTATCCGATGCCAACTATCTCGTTTCGGGGAGGGTGATGTCAATACGGTTCGGTTAATAAATTATCGATTGTAACATTAGTCCGCGTAGGCGGACTTTGCATCACTAGCGGCGACTTTAGTCGCTGGCTAACCGAAACGTATTGAGGGTGATGTTCCTTGGCGAAGCCTTTTCTCGGAACGAGACGCTACGCGAACGGAACGAAAATCGTTTCTAAGTGCTATGCTTGTACAATTACTAGTACAGCGACAGACGAGATGAAAGTTGTATCCTTCAGTGAAGCCAGAAATAGCCTCAAGACAGTGCTCGATCGAGTAGTAGAAGATGCAGACTATACGATCGTCACTCGCCGTGATGCTGATGACGTAGTGGTGATGTCCCTAGAGTCTTTTAATAGCCTAATGGAGACAGTCCATCTACTGAAATCTCCAGCAAATGCTGCTCATTTAGAACGATCGATCGCCCAATTTAAAGCAGGTAAAGTAATCGAGCGAGACTTACACGGGTGACTAGAAGACTGGCTTGGACAGATGAGGTGTGGGATGATTATATTTATTGGTAAGGACAAGATAAAAAGACGCTGAAAAGAATTAATAAACTTATTGAAGGGACGAGCCGCGAACCTTTTGAGGGTATAGGTAAACCAGAAATATTACGGGGAAATTTATCTGGTTTTTGGTCGCGGCGCATTGACGATCCAAATCGTTTAATTTATGCTGTAGAAGATGAATACCTAACCATTATTTCATGTCGATACCATTATAATTAATGAACTTTATCGATTACCTATCGGCGCGACTTTGCCAACGGGAAGACGAATTGCGATCGGCTTCAAATTTAGTTTATTTTACTCATCTAAGTTCCCAGCATTTGCAACTGATACAGACTCGCGTACAAACCACCCTCTGCGAGTAATTCATCGTGAGTACCTGATTCGACTAGACTACCCTGTTTGAGGACAAAGATTCGATCGACATTGCGGATTGTAGATAGACGGTGAGCGATAATAATTGCAGTTCGATCGGTAATTAATCGATCGAGTGCATCTTGAACTAAGGCTTCTGTACCCACATCCAAACTTGCGGTAGCTTCATCTAATACTAGAATTCGGGGATTGCGAATAATCGATCGAGCAAAAGCGATAAGCTGTTTCTCTCCGGCGGATAAATTCGAGCCTCGCTCGCGTAACTGGGTATCATAGCCTTGAGGTAAGTTGCTGATAAACCTGTCGATATTCGTCGATTTAGCTGCTTGTAAAATCTCCGCTTCTGGATACTCTTCACCAAGGGTAATATTTCCCTTTACATCCCCAGAAAATAAGAATCCATCCTGAAGAATTACTCCCAAATAACGACGTAACTCAGCTTGAGGAATACTTTTGATATCCACTCCATCGACTAATATTCGTCCTTTTGTCGGCTCGTATAGACGGCATAACAACCGAATAATCGAACTTTTACCCGCACCAGTTGGGCCGACTAAGGCTATTTTCTCACCTGGTTTGATGGTAAAATTCAAGTCTTGGATCACATAGTCATTATCTTTATAAGCAAACCACACATTTTCAAAGCATATCTCACCCTGAGAGGCACTATCTATATGAGTAAGATGTAGCTGGGATCCACTCTCAGCATCTTTGATTTCGATCGGTTCGTTGAGGATATCACCAATCCGTTCTACTGCGGTAAATCCAGATTGAATCGCTGTGAATTTCTCAGCGAATTGTCGAAGTGGTTCAAATAATCTTTGAGCAAAAACGATAAATGCAGATAGAGTACCGACATCTAAAGTTTTTTCTTGAACCATCGAACCGCCCATCCATAGGACTGCGGCGATGGCTACTAAAGAAATCCATTCTAGAGTAGCTGATACTGCCGAATCGTGAAAGTTAGTTTTGTCGATCTCTAGAATATATCTGTCACGCACAGTCCGAAATAACTCGGCGTTATATTTCTCGCGGCGAAATAGTTGGACGACATTGATACCAACGACATTTTCTTGCACCATCGAATTGAGCAAAGATAATTCCTCTCGCCCACGATAGTTTGCCTTGCGATATTCATGCTGAAAATAAATTACCAGTGCACTAACTGGCACCATCATCACCAACAGCATCAAGGCAATTTTCCACTGAAGCGAAAACATATAATAAACCATCACGACGATCGCAAATAGATCGCTGACAATCCCAATCGCCCCAGTAGTAAATACATCACCCAAAGCCTCCACATCATTCGTCAAACGAGTAATCAACTTACCCACAGGCGTACGATCGAAAAACCTAACTGCTAAAGATGTTACTCGATCGAATAGATCGTTCCGAATATCTGCCGTAATTTGTTGTCCCACTCGTTGAACATTATAACCCTGTACCGCACTCAAAACTAATCGAATAACTACCGTCACCAGTAGCAGCAGCGTCAGTGTATTCAATCCATCCAACATCGACAAACTACTAACAAAATCCCAGGTTTTCTCGCCCCTAATTTTGGAAATAGCTTGCCCAATAATCAATGGTTGAACAGCATTTGCGATCGCCAAAGGTACCAACAACCCAAATGATAATATTAATAACGCCCCACTCCGTCGAGCATAGGGAACTAACCTCAACAATAACCGCCAATCATTTTCTGGTGGATTTGCAGACTTGACTCGATCGGTCGATACGGTAGCATTAGTCATAAGAATTGTTGCAAAGATCGATTTTCGTAACCATCGATACTTCTACAGGCCAAAAGATAGGAATTTTTATTATAGATTGCCCGTTGGGGGAGTGGGGGAGTGGGGGAGGGGAAGACTGTGGGGGACGGGGGGACGGATTTGTAGATGGCTTTGTTTATGCTATCCCTGCGTTCGTGCAAGAAATTTTGTTCAAACCCCGCCCTCCTCACTAGCGATGTAGGGAGGGTGAATTTCAATCCAAAATCCAAAATCCGTCTTGACTGAAACACACAGCACGAGGAAACCTCCGCGCGTTGGCGTAATCGCAAAGCTCAGGCTCCGCCAACGCGTTATCGTCTGCCTGCGCAGAAGCCTACCGGAGGTAATCCAATCCGCAAAATCCAAAATCAGTTAATCCAAAATCAGTTAATCCAAAATTAACAGCCTTTCCTCGCCAACCTCGCCGGAATCCCTAACACCGCATGTTGATACAACCTGTCGAATTCTCGATCGAAATGCGCCGCCACGGTAGAATTATCCTGAATTACCAGCAGTGTCTCATCGTTATGCTCATTTGCCGCATTCGACCAATTATGCGAACCTGTAATCACAGTACGTCGATCGAGCACCGCAAATTTATGGTGTAATAGATCTCCAGTCGGTAAAGTTGGTACGCCGATCGTACTCAGTGGTTGAAAACCAGGTACGGTAGTCGTCGGAGCTTGACAGAGATTATTTCCATCGACCCCCATCAGTGGCAGAGCCGAACTATAATTCCGATAGGCAAACTGTCGATCGATTAAACCCCGTACCTTTACCCCACGTTGGGATTGAGTCTGTAAAACATTACCCAAAGTCGGCTCCGAAAAGACAAATAGAGCCAGATCTACTTGCTCGCGACTGGTATTTAACACCTTCCCAATTAATCCATTACTACTAGTCTCCCAAGCTAGCTGACGAGAGCTAGGAGAAAACTGCACCAACAGCCGCGTTTTACCAACTAACACCTCCAAGGGTGCTCGCGACGGTTTCCGTGCCTTAAATTGGCTACTAGGGTTATTTGAACCATCACCCCACATCAAGTTAAACTCACTCGTGAAAGCTTGCGCCAATTCCCCACTTTGAATTTCCACCAGATTATTCTGATTCCCCTCAGTATCTGGATGAGTAATATCCCCATAGACATCGCTCATCGTCCAATTTGCCGAAGTAACAATCGTCTTACTACCATCCACCACCACAAACTTATGGTGCATCAAACCACTACCCTTAGAACCATCCGCAGTATCATCGAGAATAGGAATCCGCGCATTCCTGAGAATAATTAGTGCATCCCGTTGGTTAATCTCATCTGGAGAGAGAGTACCATTCCCATCCATGTCTACCAACTGCTGAAATCCTTGATGATGCTCTCGTTGACGAGGATTTAGAGCCGTTACTTCTGCGGCTGTCAATTCACTCAACGGGCGACTATAGTTATTCTCCAAAATCACCCGTACTTTCACACCCGCCTGCGCTTTAGCCGCAAGAGCCTGGGCGATATTCGGCAATTGCAACTCCTGCACCGCCACATCGATACTAGATTGCGCCGAACCCGCCATCGCGATGATTCTCGCGGCTAAATCGTCACCCCGTCTAGTTTTTTGCCGATAAGGTTCGGAAAACTCCGCCGCCTGATTGTGGTTGAAATAGACTCGAATCGAATCATCTTGAGGTAAAGCAGACAGCAGCGGTTGAATGCCAGACTGGGAGCGGTTAAAAAACCAATATCCACAAAAAATAGCAACACCGAGGCTACCAAAGGTTAAAATATAAAAGAGAGGGGAGTGTGCCGTGCCGAATTTGCGGCTGAGTGATTTAAGTTTCAAGGAAAAAACTAGGGGAGAGATTAAAATAGAACTAGATGCACTCTAGTGACTGTTTGTAACCCGAACAGTTAATTCTTACCGATCGATTGTAGCATTTAATACTCAGTAAGTATCCGCTAATTGACCCATAGTTGATAACAAACTGTGATGCTTGACAAGTCAATCGACTTGTTCCAAACTCGATCTTAGCTACCTTTTCGACTAATCGGATGCCACCTTATCCCAACCTAGTCGATAACCTTTAGCTGGTGCGTCGCTTGGCGGCAGTCGGTAATCTTAACTCCAAAGTTTAATTTTTCTATGCAGCTAATTTCTAACTGCTTAACTACCATTATTTACTATCACCATATTCGAGGTTTATCTTATTATGAGCAGACACAGAAAAATGTTCCAATGCGGTCATAAAGGCTACGGTCAAATTTGTCATCGTTGTCTTCAGGAAGAAGTCACCAAACAAGAGCATCAAGAAAAGAAACGGACTTGGCATGATAGTTTTGCCTTCGATCCGATCGACCTCAAAGATTTACCCTCTCACGTAGTTTTGAAAGCTAGAAACATCATCGACGGTCTACGCGATCGCCGTAACTATCGAGAATTTGGCGGGAAGAGGCTGCGTCATAACCGCTTGGTAATTAGTATTCCGGTAACGCGAAATTATCGGATGGTTTGTTTCGACAAAGACGGGATTTTGGAACCGCAGCAGGTCATGTCTCACGAAGACTATAATATCTGTAAACCAGGTAGCTAGATTAGAGTTCAGCTACTTATTTAGCTGAATTGACTTAAATAAGTAGCTGAATTTTTAATTATTAAATCTATCTATATGCAAATTTATTTAGACCATAGTGCGACCACACCCACTCGCCCCGAAGCGATTGCCACCATGCACCAAATTCTCACAGCAGAATGGGGCAATCCTTCGAGTATTCATCAATGGGGCGAACGGGCATCAACCGCGATCGAACAAGCCAGATTTCAAGTAGCTGCATTAATTAATGCTAATCCTGATGCGATCGCTTTTACATCCGGCGGTACCGAAGCAAATAATCAGGCGATTATGGGCGTGGCAAATCTACATAGCAGCCCCCAACATTTAATCGTTTCAAGTGTCGAACATTCCTCAATTAGTGCCCCAATAAAGTTTTTGGAAACTAGAGGCTGGAAAGTAACGAGATTGGGTGTCGATCGACAAGGTACCATCAATCCCCAAGATTTAGCCAAAGCAATTCGGCCTAATACCGTCCTAGTATCCATCATTTATGGTCAAAGCGAAATAGGTACAGTCCAACCGATCGCCGAATTAGCCAAAATTTGTCGTCAACACTCAGTCTACTTCCACACTGATGCCGTCCAAGCTGCGGGTCGAATCTCGATCGATGTCCAAAAACTAGGCATCGACTTACTCTCCCTCTCCAGTCACAAACTCTACGGCCCTCAAGGTGTAGGCGCATTATACATCCGCCCCGGCATAGAACTCATCCCCCTCCTAGCTGGTGGCGGACAAGAAATGGGCTGGAGATCTGGCACCCAACCAGTCCCCCAAATTGCTGGATTCGGCATCGCCGCTGAATTAGCCAGCGAAGAAATGGACTCAGAAATAGCAAGATTAGTTGGTTTACGCGACAGGTTATTCGCACTCCTCGCCGATTGTCCCAGTCTAATCCCCACCGGAGACCCCCACAACCGTCTCCCCCACCATCTCAGCTTTTGTCTAAACATCCCCCGCTGTCACTCTCAAGCAGCCATCACAGGCAAAACGATCGTCAGACAATTAAATCTCGCCGGAATCGGCATCAGTTCCGGTGCTGCTTGTAGCAGTGGCAAACTTACTCCCAGCCCGATTCTATTGGCGATGGGATACAGTCAAACCGATGCAGTTGGAGCAATCCGCATTACCCTTGGTAAAGGCACCGTAGCAGCCGATATCGACTGGGTAGCAATGGTACTCCAGCAAGTATTAGATAGATTGGTGCCTAAATTGGTTTGTGTTTAGGGATTTTGGATTTTGGATTTTGGATTGCCCGGACAATAACTATCCGATCGACGATCGATCTCGATCTGGACATTTTAGTGGGGTTGGGTGGGTTTTGTTCGCATCTATAGAATTTGGCCATATTTGTTTGCATAAACCCACCCCTACAGTCCCATGCGATCGTCAACCAATATCGCACATACGGGACTGTAGGGGCTGGTTTATGGGATATCCTTTGCTTAATAATAGAAATGTCCAAATCAAAACCCGCCCTCTCCACCAATAACTGTCGAATGTCACATCCCTAAAATCAGTGCAAGGGTGAGATCGATCTGGACATTCTAGTGGGGTTGGGTGGGTTTTGTTCACATCTATATAATTTGTCGATGGTTGCTTGCATAAACAAAACCCCTACAGTCCCATGCGATCGTCAACCAATATCGCATATACGGGACTGTAGGGGCGGGTTTATGGGATCTCCTTTGCTTGATAATAAAAATGTCCAAATCAAAACCCGCCCTCTCCACCAACAACTGTCGAATGTCACATCCCTAAAATCAGTGTGCCTCTAGAATGCACAACATCTTAATAATTCAAGATCTACGACATTTTGCCCATAGACACAATCTAAGTAAAAAGATATTATTTTCTAGTAATAAAATATACATGCAATGGAAGTTATTTCACGTACTTTAGGAGCTGCCGTCGTTCTAGCTGCAAGTAGCTTGTTTCTCCTCACGTCCCCATCTCAAGCTCAAGATGGCCCTCAGTATTGTGTAGCTACCGATGGCGGTAAGACTGTCTGCGGTAAATTAAAAAAAGTGGAACGCATGTGCGTAACCACTAATGATAGTAATAGTATCTGTGGTAAGTTCAAGGGAACAGAAGAAGAACGAGAAGCGAGCAAGCCACCACAGCCTTCTGCTTATAGAAAAGAAATTGATGGATTTGTCTATACATTAGACGGATGTAAAAGAGCTGATGGAAATGTAAGATGTAGTGTTACCGTAACAAATAAGGGTAGGATAGCTAAAAAATTAGAGATAGGGATATCTACCTTGGTAGATTCCAATGGGAGATCGAGCAATAGTCGTCCCGATTTGGGGGGATCTGATAGTGCTATTGTCACTCCAGGTATTGATGCTTATATTACCGTTCTTTTTTATGGTATCCCAGATGGAGCATTGAAAGTTGACCTTTTGAGTATTCCTCTACCACGTCAAAATAAATCTATTCAGTTTCGTAACATTCCTATTTAAAAGTGAGCTAGATTAAGAATGTGGACGTTGTTAAATTGAGGTGCAAATTCAGAGTAGGGGCAATTCATGAATTGCCCCTACTCTGAATTTTAGCGATCGCAGAGTATATGTATTCAGCAACGCTCGATTTTATTCTCTAGGCTATTTTCAAACTAAACTCATATTATTCAAGTAGAAACGGATTTATTTCCAAGGAATATCTAACACTGAATATTTTTTCCAATCGAGGCTATCGTAATGCCACCATTCAGTCGCAATACCTTTGAAGCCGTGCTTTTCCATAGCTATTCGTAAGACTTGACGATTAATTTTTGCTGCTGGACTAGCACCATCATAATTGCTGTGCGATCGAACTGAAAAGTCATCAAAATTTGAGGGCATCTCTCGCTCTTTGCCAGTTCTAAGATCGACTAAAGTAAGATCGATCGCTGATGCTCGATTGTGTCTAGAACCTTGAGCGGGATTTGCCACATACCGATTATCGGGAAGGATTTTCCACATCTGTTTTTGGATCGACAGTGGACGATAACAATCGAATACTTTCAATCCTAGCTTGTCTACTGCTAACTCGATTTGTACCTGCTTTAGTTGTTGCGCCACTTTTTCATGCAATAGACATCGAGCGACAGGATAAAGCTTTCGCTTCATAAAATTATTAGGCGTAGCGTAACGGATGTCCTGACGAATAGTCGGCTCAACCTGTTGGATATTCACTAACTTTCGATCTGTTGCTAAAACAGGTGAGGTGATGATGAGGATTGTTAGGGTTGTTAGTAGTAGATGGAGGATTCGTTTGATTGACACGCTAAGATTTTAGGGTTTAGTTTTTATGGATGCTGTTTTTAACACAGAGGGGCACGGAGGTTTCACTGAGGTTCACGGAGGAAGTTATTTTATCCTTTCCAACTACACAAACCCCAACCGATCGCAATACCTAAACCCATAAATCTGACTACATCCCAGAATGGATCCCACTTCCATAGTTGAGATTCAAGAATTGCTGCCAATTCTTCTAAGCGAGATTGGATCATCTTTAATTCGTGTCGAACTTCTGGATGTTTGTTACCTTTTTGTTTTAGTTCGTTTCGATTGCGTTCTAAAACAATTTGCTCTTGCTCGGCTAGTTGGATATTTGCATAACGATGTTTGAGATCGGCGATCGATTGTTCTAGTTCGTCGATATCGCGCTCTAATTCGGTTTTCTCATCAACTGGAACGGCACTTTGGGTCATACGAGATACAATCGAGGGTAGCTACGCTTAATATGCCTAAATTTGGCTCATAACTCCCATGTCGCCCACAACCACGGATCTTACGACGCTAGAACTCGCTCAGGCACTCGCCGAACGTCTGCGTATCGATGAAAGCAATTGGCATAAACTCAAATCCAATCGCCCCGCACGCGCCAAGGAGCAAGCCGCCGCCGCACTGGTATTGTTGCTCAAAGATAATCCCGATGAAGCTTTGGCAAGGTTTTCTCAGGCTGTGGGTTGGTTGGATAAGTCTATTTCTGCGCCGCCATGTCCCAGTCACGGTGATAAAGTGCGATCGAGAGTTAATACTTTGCCAGCGACTGTTCGCGAAGCGTTCCCGTAGGGTAGGCGCGGCTAGTGATGCAAAGTCCGCCTACGCGGACTAAGATATGACTCGGAAGTATTGGCTCAATTGCTATGTATGCTACTCTGAGTCCGCGTTCGCCGACTTTGGTTGTATGGCTGCGGTTAAAACCGCCGATATTAGTCTAGATTAATCGATCGATCCGATCTTTCGATAAAACCTGGCAAAAAGAACGTGTAACAATAGTTATTAATACCTAACGAGTTAACAGGTACAGGTGAATAACTATGGTACTACTGACTGATAAGCTTCAAAAACGTCTGACAATGCAGACTCAAGATATCGCTCTCGATACTACTGCAATTCGATCGCTCGATTGGGAACGAGACAGGTTTGATATTGAATTTGGGCTGCAAAATGGCACCACCTATAACTCCTTTATCATTCGCGGCGACAAACTCGCCCTCGTTGATACCTCCCATGAGAAATTCCGTCAGTTATATTTAGATACTCTCAAGGGACTAATCGATCCGAGTCAGATTGATTATCTCATCATCAGCCACACCGAACCCGATCATAGTGGCTTGGTAAAAGATATCCTCGCATTAGCACCCAATGCTATTGTTGTGGGTAGTAAAGTAGCGATTCAATTTCTCGAAGGCTTTGTACATCGACCATTTATCAAGCAGATTATCAAAAATGGTGATGTGATAGATTTGGGCAAAGGGCATGAAATCGAATTTGTGATTGCGCCGAACTTACATTGGCCAGATACGAGTTTTAGCTTCGATCGAGCCACCCAAACCCTGTATACTTGCGATGCCTTCGGAATGCACTATTGCTCCGATGTCCTCTTTGATGAAGACTTGACCAAAATCGAGCCAGACTATCGCTTCTATTATGAGTGCTTGATGGCACCCAATGCTCGATCGGTATTATCAGCCCTCAAACGCATGGGCGAACTCCCCACCGTCACCACCATCGCCACCGGACATGGGCCAATATTGCGCCACAACGTGGACGAATTGGTAAAACGATATCAAGACTGGTCGCAACTAAAAGCCAAGGCAGAGACGAGCGTAGCCGTCTTCTACGTCGCCGACTATGGATATAGTGACAGACTTTCTCAAGCCTTAGCGCGAGGTATCACCAAAACAGGTGTCGCCGTAGAAATGATGGATCTCAAATCCGCAGATGCTCAAGAAGTCCAAGAATTAGTCGGGCGAAGTAAAGGAATTGCGATCGCGATGCCCCCAGGACATGGGAAAATAGCCGAACTAGCACAAGCGGCGATCGGTACCATTCTAGTCGCAGCTAATAGCAAACAATCGATCGGTCTATTTGAATCATACGGCGGCGATGACGAACCTGTAGATCCCCTGTTGAGTAAGTTTCGAGAAATTGGTGTGAGTATCGGCTTCCCCGCCATCCGCGTCAAAGAAACACCCACCGAAGCTATTTACCAATTGTGTGAAGAAGCAGGTACAGATTTAGGACAATTGCTCACCAAAGCACAAGCTATCAAACAGATGAAATCTCTAGATTCCGATCTAGATAAAGCTTTAGGGCGGATTAGTGGTGGATTATATATTATCACTGCCAAAAAAGGCGATTCTAGTAGTGCCATGTTAGCATCCTGGGTGACTCAAGCGAGCTTTGAACCATTGGGACTAACTATATCAGTATCGAACGATCGAGCGATCGATTCGCTGATGCAGGTGGGGGATAAATTTGTGCTAAATGTATTAGAAGAGGGCAATTATCAACCCCTAATGCGCCATTTCCTGAAACGATTTGCGCCTGGAGCCGATCGATTTGAGGGCATCAAAACTCAGTCGGCTGAAAATGGTAGTCCGATTTTACAAGATGCTTTGGCATATATTGAATGTGAAGTGGTGAGTCGGATGGCTTGCGCGGATCATCATGTGGTGTATGCGACTGTTGATACTGGGCGGGTGGCGAAAGCTGAGGGGTTGACGGCGGTGCATCATCGGCGGGTGGGGAATCACTATTGAGGAGGAAGGAGGTTGGTGTTACGCGGGGTGTGTATTAAACACTGAGGTTCACTGAGGATTCACTGAGGTTCACTGAGGAGGTTGTTTGTGGGTGTTGATGATTTGACTGGGAGGATTATTGGTTGTGCGATGCGGGTGCATACTGTTTTGGGAGCGGGTTTATTGGAATCTGCTTATGAGGCTTGTTTGTGTTATGAGTTGAAGAAGGCTGGTTTGAAAGTCGAACAGCAAAAACCAATCCCCATCATTTACGAAGAAGTCAAACTAGAGTGTGGTTATCGTCTCGATTTATTAGTCGAAGATCGGGGAATTATCGAAATCAAAACAGTAGAATCATTCCATCCCATTCACCTCGCTCAACTCCTCACCTACCTCAAACTCTCCAACCGTAAACTCGGACTCCTCATCAACTTCAATGTTCCACACCTCCGCGACGGAATTAAGCGCGTAGCAAACTAACCCCTCCGTGAACCTCCGTGAAACCTCCGTGAACCTCTGTGTTTAATACACACCTCGCTTCACACTAATAACTCCTCTACCTCTCCTCATTATGAATCCCCGCGATCTCCAAGCCTACCCCCTAGCCCCCAACACCACCACCCTCCGCTCCCGCACCTGGGATCGACTCAAATTTGAAATCGAATACGGTTTAGCAAAGGGAACCACCGCCAATTCCTTCATCATCAAAGGTGACAAAAAAGCCCTCATCGACCCCCCTGGCAGCTCATTCACCGACGTATTCATCGCTGGATTAGACCAACGATTTAATGTCAAACTTATCGAATATGTCATCCTCGGACATATCAATCCCAATCGGGGCGAAACGCTCAAAAAGTTATTAGAATTAGCTCCTCAAATTACTTTTGTCTGTTCTAATCCTGCGGCGATAGCCCTACCTGCTATTCTAGAACGTGACGATCTAAAAATTATCAAAATCAAGGGTGATGATACTTTAGATTTAGGGCAAGGGCATATCTTAAAGTTTATCCTCGCACCGACTCCGAGATGGCCCGATCGATTATTAACGTATGATACCAAGACTCAAGTTTTATATACTGACAAGTTATTTGGCTGTCATGTTTGCAGCGATCAAGTATTTGATGAAGGTTGGGAAGCCTACGCCGAAGATCGTCGTTATTATTTCGATGCTTTGATGGCTCCTGCGGCGAAACAAATTGAAGCAACTTTAGATCGGATTGCTGAATACCCTATTAGTTTCTATGCTACCGGACATGGGCCATTAGTTAAATATGGTCTGACAGAATTAACTCATCTCTATCGAGAATGGAGTCGCAAACAGAGTAGTCAAGAATTGAATGTTGCTTTAATTTATGCCTCTGCTTATGGTAATACTGCTACTGTGGCGCAAGCGATCGCCGCAGGAATTACCAAGGCTGGTGTGGGTGTACAATCGATTAATTGTGAGTTTGTCGAACCTTCGGAAATTAAGGCTGCATTAGAAAAATGTTCCGCCTTCATTATCGGTTCGCCTACTCTCGGCGGACATGCTCCTACGCCGATTCAAACAGCGTTAGGTGTTATTTTATCTACCGCCGAAAAGACTAAATTGGCGGGTGTATTTGGCTCATTTGGTTGGAGTGGAGAAGCGATCGATCTGCTCGAAACTAAACTCAAAGATGCTGGCTATAAATTAGGCTTTGAGCCAATCCGTGTCAAATTCAAACCCACAGATATCACCCTCAAACAATGCGAAGAAACCGGAACAGACTTCGCCCAAGCTGTCAAGAAAGCCAAAAAAGCTAGCATCCCAAAATCCCAAGTTAGTACCTCCAAAACCGATCGAGTCGAAGCAGCCGTAGGGCGACTAGTTGGCTCCCTAACCATCGTTACCACCCAACAAGGCGACTTATCCAGTGCCATGCTCGCCTCATGGGTATCTCAAGCAACATTCAATCCTCCAGGATTAACAATAGCAGTAGCCAAAGAAAGAGCGATCGAATCCCTCATGTACAAAGGCAATAGATTCGTATTAAATATCCTCGAACAAGGTAAACATATCCCCGCCATGAAGCAATTTCTCAAACCATTCGCACCAGGAGAAAATCGCTTCGCAGGCATCAATACCGAAACAGCCACCAACGGCTCCCCCATCCTCACCGATAGCCTCGCATACCTCGAATGCAGCATCGAAAATCGGATGGAATGCGGCGATCATTGGCTCTTATATGCCACAGTAGAAACAGGAAAAGTCCTCAACCCCAACGGAGTCACCGCCATCCACCACCGCAAATCAGGTACCCATTACTAGTAGTCCCAAACCTACTATTGAGGGGGAGACTGGGGGACGGGGGGACGGGGGGACGGGGGGAAAGAAATAATAAGGTTATTTATGCCGCTTAGTACAAGTTAGTAAAGTTGGGAATTGAGAGTGAAAAGTGCTGTACATTGAGGGTTTCCCCACCTGGAGCACTTTTTCAAGACAGTTAGGGTTAAATGCTAGCCTAACTTATGCCACCCACTACTATATCGACATAAATCCTGAGATTTATCTATAGCTACAATCCAAAATCCAAAATCCAAAATCCAAAATCCAATGACTATCTTCACCCTCCAATCCGTCAAAAAAGACTTCGGTATCAAAGAGATCCTCAAAGACTGCTCCTTCAGCCTAGATGCTAACGATAAAGTCGGTTTAATCGGTATGAATGGCTGTGGAAAATCAACCCTGTTAAAAATGATTGCTGGGTTAGAATCAAGCGATAGCGGACAAATTCTCCTCAACCCTGGAGTCACCACCATCTATCTCCCGCAACAGCCAGAAATGGATCCAAATCATACCGTACTAGAACAAGTATTTGCCGATAGTGGCGAGCAGATGCAACTAGTCAGGGACTATGAAGAAATATCGACACAATTAGCTCATCCTGAAAATAATGAATCCACAGAGTTATTAAATAAACTATCTACTGTGATGCAACGGATGGATGCAACTAATGCTTGGGAAGTAGAAACAAAAGCTAAGATTATTCTCACCAAATTAGGTATCGTTGATTTCGAGGCGAAGGTAGGTGATTTGTCAGGCGGATATCGCAAACGTATCGCTTTAGCTGCGGCGTTATTATCTGAGCCGGATGCTTTATTAATGGATGAACCTACCAACCATTTGGATGCTTTGTCGGTAGAATGGTTGCAAGAATATCTCAGTCGTTATCGTGGGGCGATATTATTGATTACTCACGATCGCTATTTCTTGGATAAGGTGACTAATCGAATTATTGAGATCGATCGAGGTGATGTTTATACTTATAGTGGGAATTATAGTTATTATTTGGAGAAGAAGGCTTTAGCAGAAGAGTCTGTAGTTAATACTCAGCGCAAACATGCAGGTTTACTGCGTCGAGAACTAGCATGGTTACAACGTGGAGCTAAGGCGCGAAGTACCAAACAAAAGGCTCGAATTGGACGTGCTGAAGATCTGCAAGAAAGAGAATTCAAGCAGACAACTGGTAAGGTGGATATATCTACACCGACTCGACGCATTGGTAAGAAAGTGATCGAGGTTGTTGATGTATGTAAGTCTTATGGCGATCGAAAGTTAATTTCAGACTTCACCTACGAATTTTCACCTGAAGATCGCATCGGCATTATCGGTGAAAATGGAGCGGGCAAATCTACTCTGATGGATATCTGTATCGGTCGATTAGCACCCGACAGTGGTAAAGTAGATATCGGTAGCACCATTCATATCGGTTATTTCGATCAACATTCTGAAGACTTGCAAGAAGCTGGTACCGAACAACTCCGAGCGATCGATTATATCAAAGAAGTCGGCGAATATGTCAAAACCAACGATGGGCAAATTAGCGCGTCTCAAATGTTGGAAAGGTTCCTATTTACACCCAACCAACAATACACCCCAATCAGCAAACTATCCGGTGGAGAAAAGCGTCGCCTATTTCTCTTGCGCGTACTAATGAGTATGCCCAACGTCTTAATCCTCGACGAACCTACCAACGATCTCGACGTTCAAACCCTATCAGTCTTAGAAGAATATCTATCCGAATTTAACGGTTGCGTCATCGTAGTTTCTCACGATCGGTACTTCCTCGATCGCACCGTCGAAAAAATCTTCTCCCTCGAAGCCGAAGGAAAAGTCCGCGAATACCCAGGTAACTATTCCGTCTACCTCGACTATAAACAAGCCGAAGCCACCGCCGAAAAACTCGCCGCCAAAAAAGATACCACCACCAAATCAAACCCCGCAACAATCAAACCCGAACCCCCAACAGCAGAAGCCAAAAAACGCCGCCTCTCCACCTGGGAACAACGAGAATTCGGCGGAATCGAAGCCAAAATCGCCAAACTCGAAGCCGACAAAGCCAAACTAGAACATCAACTAGCCAACTCATCCGATGCCAACTACACCCAACTAGAAACCCTCTCAGCCGAACTAAAAAAAATCAATAAATCGATCGACAATACCACCGAAAGATGGCTAGAACTCGCCGAATTTGCCTAACACAAACAAACCCCTCCGTGCTCCTCCGTGAACCCTCCGTGCCCCTCTGTGTTTCCTACACACCCCAACTAAACCCCAAAAACGTGTTTAATACACACCCCAACTAAACTCTAAAAAATGGAAATCGGCATCCCCAAAGAAACAAAAGACCAAGAATTTCGCGTCGGATTAAGCCCAAGCATAGTCCGTACTCTAACCGATCGCGGCCACCAAGTCCACATCGAAACCAACGCCGGAGCAGGTTCTAGCTTCACCGACGAGCAATATCTCCAAGCCGGAGCCAAAATTGTCACCACCGCCACAGCCTGGAATCAGGAAATGGTTGTCAAAGTCAAAGAACCCCTAAGCACCGAATATCCCTACCTCCAAAAAGACCAAATCCTCTTTACATATCTCCACCTCGCCGCCAATCGCCCCCTCACCGAGCAACTCATCGAGCGCAAAGTAACTGCGATCGCCTACGAAACGGTAGAATTACCAGATGGGAAACTCCCCCTCCTCTCTCCCATGAGCATCATCGCGGGAAGATTATCGGTGCAATTTGGCGCGAGATTTCTAGAAAAACAACAAGGCGGGAGAGGTATCCTCCTCGGTGGTATTCCTGGCGTACAACCTGGGCAAGTCACTATTCTCGGCGGCGGGATTGTAGGTACAGAAGCTGCCAGAATAGCCGTCGGGATGGGCGCACAGGTGACGATGCTAGATGTTAATATCGATCGATTGAGCTACCTAGAAACCATCTTCGGTGCTCGTGTCACCTACCTATACAGCAACGCCCATAATATCGAATTAGCAGTTCGCAGTGCAGATCTAGTAATTGGGGCAGTATTAATCCCTGGCAAACGTCCACCGATACTCGTCTCTCGCGCCCTTGTAGCCCAGATGAAGCCAGGTTCGGTAATAATTGATGTCGCGGTAGATCAAGGCGGCTGCATCGAGACTGTACGCCCCACTTCTCATACCGAGCCAGTGTACGTTGAGGCGGGGGTCGTACATTATGGCGTACCGAATATGCCTGGTGCTGTACCCTACACAGCTACTCAAGCATTGAATAATAGTACCGCACCATATGTGCTAAGGTTGGCCGATCGAGGTTTAGATGCGCTCGATCTAGACCTCAATCTCGCTAAGGGGTTAAATATTCAATCTGGCGAAATCATTCACCCCGCTATCAGAGAGGTTTTTGCTGATTTGCCTGGAGGTTGTCATCAAAGCGTTGTTGTCTAATTAGACGATCGATACTTTCTCATTCTCAGCCAGATTGACAATGAGAAAGTATCGATCCTTGTTTAACTTGGCAAAGACAAGGGAACTATAGATATGTAAGATATACCCTACAACTATTTCCCTTGAATTCAAGTTGCTCGAAAGTCGTACCAAGCCATCAATCACTTTCTGGTTGGCAAAAGACGGGTCTAAAATTGGCATCAAGCCAGCAAGGGCGCGATGTTGTGCTGGCGATCGATCTTACCGGAAGTGTCCGCCTTAATGATGAAGGAAGGCTCCGTCTGAAGCAAATTATTCAAGATAGTTTGCGCTCTGGTGATGCGGTATATGTCGTTCCGTTTGCGTCAACGGTGAACCCCCTGCAACCTCAAATCGATTGTTTAGCCGCAGATGCAGCGATTCCTTTTGATGGTAAGCCGACAGATATAGAACGCATTCTCCAGACATTACCGCTCAAATCTAGCGATGCTTTACAGAATACCGATATTCAGATTGCTGAAGCGACAATTTACAAAAGCTTGGCGCAATTAAATCAATGTCGGCTCACCAGTAATAAAAGTCTCAGATCCCAGTCAGTTGTCTGGCTGACTGATGCACCATTATTAACAAAACCAGGTATTACTTCAGCTATATGGGTAGAGACTCCAGCTAATAGTCCTTTTCGCCAGCAAAATTCGGCTGAGAGTAAAGAGCGACAGGAATGGCTCGATGCTCTGCCATTGCAAATGCGATTACCTACGGTAGGCTTCGCCAACGCAAAAAATCGGCAACTATAACTTGAGCGTAGTAGATATTGCGCCCACAGTACAGGAATTTTGCACCCCAGCACCAGGCGGGCAAGAGACTTGTTTGATTAATGGCTATTTATTCCAACAGCTTTGGCTACCCATTTTACTCAGTCTGCTGGGCATACTAACAGCACTAGCAGGTGGTACTTGGTGGTTTAAACATTGGCGAAGTCTTCAGCTTGCTTGGAAGCTGACAATTACTAATGAGACTGACTCAGAAGCGCAGATTTGCTATCTCCGCAATCGGCAAAGACTAGGCATCGGTAGCGATATCGAATGTCGAGGGCAAGATATTCGCGGCTATCTGCGGCGTGAGGGCAATAAATTGTTCTTGGAGCCAGGTGGTGAGTTACCAATTCATTACCAAAACAGCGCAGTCACCCAACGTCAAATCCTCACGGGTAGATGTATTCGGCTCAATTATCCCCATCAGTCTCGCGACTTGGAACTAACCATCGTTATCGACTAAACTATTCGCTTATTTTGGCAACAGCTTTAGTTTTTAAAAATAAAACTGCTGTAATCCGCATTCTGCCGTCAACGATCGAAGTACTGAAATATTTATTGTGGTGCGTTACTCATCTCCCATCTAAAATTATGTCTCAAACTATCCAAAGAACTCTTTGCATCGGCTTAGGCGGTACTGGGCGCGATGTACTGATGCAGATTCGGCGATTGATAATCGATCGATATGGCAGGCTCGATGCGTTGCCAGTGGTGAGTTTTGTCCATATCGATGCTGATAAAGGCGCGAGTGACATTTCGGGTTTGAGTACGGGGAATACCTATCGGGGCGAGAATATTTTATTCACACCTGCGGAACGTGTAATTGCGACGATGAGCAGCCAAGAAATCGACCAATTAGTCGGTGGATTGGAGCAGCAGAGTGAATTCGATCGGCAGAGTCCCTACGACCATATTAGAAGCTGGTTGCCACCTCAACTAATACGGAATGTAAAGGCGATCGAAGATGGTGCTGGCGGGATTCGCCCTGTGGGTAGACTATCTTTTTTCCATAATTATCGCAAAATTAAAGCTGCATTTGAGACTGCCGAAAATCGCACCAGAGGTCACGAACAAGCCATGCTAGGTCAGGGATTTGGTGTCGAGTCTGGTTTGAATATTTTCGTCGTTGGCTCTCTCTGTGGCGGTACTGGCAGCGGCATGTTTTTGGATGTGGCGTATGCGCTGCGCCGTGCTTATGGGGATATTGAGAATAAATTAGTCGGTTATTGGGTGATTAGTCCCGAACTCTATGGTGATACTCCCAGCATGAATGCCAATGTCTATGCAGCATTGAAGGAGCTAAATCACTATGCAGCTAGTAATACTCGGTTTAAAGCCTGCTATGACCCCCAGCAGCTAGTTTCGGTGGATGAAGATCGTCCACCGTTTGATTTTACCTATGTGTTGTCAAACCGCACAACGACAGATTATCGGATTCTGGATAAAAATAAGCTCTGTAATGTTGTCGCTCACAAGATCTTCCTCGACTTTGGCGATGAATTGACTTCGGTAATTAAAAGCCAGAAGGACAATTTCAAAGATAAACTCACTCGTCTAGACAATCATCCTCGCCGAAATGTCCAACGATATCTGACGTTTGGATTAGCCAAGATTTATTCACCCCAAGATAGAATCGTACAGATGGCATTGACTAAAGTTAGTCGCCGACTGGTGAATTTTTGGCTCAAAGGTATCGGGCAAAGTCCCGATCCTGGCTTGTTATTAAATCGCTTTTTGTCGAAGTGGGGTGACTCTAGTATCGATCGAGAATTCCCCCACCGTCTGCAAGGAATGGTACAAGATAATGGCAAAACATTTGCTCAAGCTCTGAAAATTTGGAGTGCCAAAATCGAGCAAGAAATTGGGATGGTGCAAAAATCGGAAGATCGATCGCAACTAATTCAACAACTCCGTAGCGAAACTCGCGCCCAATTTCGGAAAGTCCAACCTGGTGAAACTGATGATATTCGAGGTGCCTGGTTAACTCGAATTCAGAAAACAGAATCCCAGCTTATCTATCTGCTCAGAAATGAGATCGGTTACTTCTTTGGTGAATTACTCACCCCATCTCATCCAGAATTTTCGCTCAATAGTGCCCGTAGTTGGCTAGAAGCAATCCTGACGCATATCAATGAGTATCGACGAGGGCTGGAAGATTATCTTCAAACTAGAAGCGGTTTAGCTACTCCAGAAGATCTCGATACTCAATGGCGAAATGCCGAGCGTCGTCTCCAAGATATCGAGGACAAGAAGGGCTTTCTAGGTTTGTTAGATAATAACAAGCAGAAAAATAAAGATTTTCAGATTGAAGCTAATCAAATCGTCATTACTACCAAAAAGTTAATTCAAGATAACTTTGATTATCAGCTTCACAAAGCAGCGTTAGTGATTGCCAATGAAGTCTCCAGCTTTATTCGATCGCTCATCCTCGAAGCTGGCTGGATGAATCAATTACTAGTCGCAGTTGAACTTAACTATCAAAAGCGGTGGGAGGATTTAGAACGCCTAAATCCAGACGGGATTACTGGCGAAGCTTTATTCTCTCCAGAAGATGCCGATACCTGCTATCTTGAGTTTCTACCAGAACAGAATGAGAAATCTATCCTAATTGATATTAGTGGGCAAGTTCTCACAGAGAAATTTACATTCCTTGAAAAGTCATTAATGTATTTCTTGATTCAAGTTACTGGAGAAGATCCAACCTCAACTGGATCTATGATTAGCTATTTAGTCGGGGCACGCGAAGTAGATGAGCGGTTGGTAGGCACCAATATCACTGCAACAGTTGATAAAATATTTGCTACTCAAACTATTAGCTCATTACAGCCAGTCATGGCGAGATTTCTTCAGAAGTACCCGTTAGCTTCTGGTAATGCTGAACGCCGAATGCGCCAAATCATTAGTGAATCTCAACCATTACTTCCTCTATTAACTAGAGATGGACATTTCTATGAGGATGGTGGTAATAAATCAGAAATTATTGCCTTTGAGCAAACCGATAATCGTGCTAGTCAACAATTACAAGAGTTATTGACTAGGAATGTTGGTATTGCCGAATCAATAATTAAACCACTCCAAAATGATAGTGAAATAGTCATCGTTAATGAATATGCAGCTTTCCCACTACGATTGATTCAAGGGATCGATCGAATGCGCGAACATTACGATCGCGAATGCTCGCAAAACAGAGCGCGAATTCATAACGACTATCAGCAAATATTTTCAGAAATTATTCCTCCAGAGGCACGGCGGATGGAAGAAATGCAAGACGCTTTTTATGCTTGCTTGGCTTTCGGCATCTTGATTCAGCAAGATAATTGTTATCTCTACGAAGTATATGACGAATTTCGCGATCGAAACAACTCGATTCAACTCAGTCTAATTTGGAGCGAAGCTTTAGAGCAAATATCCAAATCTAATGGCGTTGTGGAAAGCCTCAAAAATCGACGAAGTATCATTATCACTGAGATTCAAACTAATCCCAGCCAATGGATGGACATATATTTACCTCAACTACGATCTTTTATTCAGCAGGTAGATAAACTCTCCAGAAATAGCCCCAACTACCCTGAAATTAACATTGTACTGGGTGAAGAAGCAACGATCGATCGACCAGCCACAAATGGAGTTTTAAAGCGGCTCTGGAGTTATTTAGATAAGTTAGCTCAAGAAGCTAAAGCTAATCCGATTAATTATAGTAAAACACTACAAGCTGAACGATCGGTTAATCATGATGGCGATTCGTTGGCGGAGCCTTCCCTTGGAGAAATCGATGCAGATATAGTCGATGCTAAATCTCCATAGCATGAATTATGACTGACATCATGGTAGGGGTAATTCATGAATTATCCCTACCATGATGCCAATCAAATCTCTAGAATACTTTACTAAACTCTGTATTTAACAAATGCAAATTTTTACGTTAATACCATCAGGAACTTGGGCTTCGATCTTAATATTAGTTATTGTTAGTGGCGCAGCAATTTCTCTACGACTTACTCTCTATAAAAAAATTGAAGAAATCAATAGAAAAACTTCTCGATTATTATCAAGTGGCGAGTCAGAAGGAATTCAACCACCAATTATTGCTGAACTGAGAAAACGTTATCAAAAGGCAAGTAAGGATTTAGAGCATGTCAATACTCCTGCATTAATTGATAGTGTCTATAAGGAGGAAAGATTAAAATTTTCATTTCTCAACCTGGAATACGATCGAGCAGATGGCATTACTAGGGCTTTACCAAATTTATTAATCGCCTTTGGCTTAATCGGTACCTTTTGGGGAATCACGAGCAATTTAACCAATATTTCAAGTATCGTAACTGGTTTCAGTCAAAGTAATCCTGATGTTGGTGAATTAGTTCAAGGATTGCAATTACCCTTACAAGATATGGGAGTTGCTTTTTCCACCAGTCTGTTTGGATTATTAGCAGGATCGATCTTAACTATCATTAATACTATTTGGAGTATTAACATTGCCAAGTATCAATTAATATCAGGATTGGAAGACTATCTCGATAATATCTATAAACCAACCGTTGAAGGAAATACAAGGCTAGATTTAGCGATCGATCGCATGGTAACGCAACAGCAAGAATTTTTAACCAGATTTCATGAAAATGTCGGGGCAGTACTAGAAAGATCGTTTGGTAAAGCTGCAAATCAAATCGCTGAAGAATGCGGCAGAATTAACCAGATTGCCGAAAATGTATATACTAATTTCTCAAATGCCGCTGGCACCATCTCTACAGGTGCAACCACCTTTCAACAAGCAGCTACTTCTCTAGAAAGTCAGAGTAAAAATATAGCTAACTCTATACATGAATTTAAAAGTGGTGTAGAAATATTTAAAGTATCTACCGAGCAACTTGAGAAAAACAATATTGTTCAAAATCTTGACCGAGTATTAGCTGAACTAAATACTAATCAACAGGCTTTTGCTAATTCTACTAAAACCCTCGAAGATTCGCTCATAGGCATTACCAGCAGTAACGAGACAGCCGCACAACTCGCAAAACAAGTTTATGAAACTTGGCAAGATTCAACCGCTCAAATTGTTGCTGCATCAGAAACTATTGGGGCTGGTGCAATTATATTTCAAAAATCGGCTAGTTCTCTAGAAGGGCAAACCCAGATTGTAATGGAATTGATGCCACAGCTAAAGGGTGGGGTAGATACTTTTGTATCGGCAGCAAATAAAGTCAAAACAAATAATATCATTAAGCATTTAAACACGCTAGTAGAAAATCTAAGCATTACTCAATCAGCATTTACTAGCTCAACTCAAATTTTAGCAGCAGGCGTTGAGGGAATTATGAGTAGTCATCAGCAATCTACTCAGAGTGCGGAGAAAGTTTATCAAGGGATGGAAAAAACTACCACTAGTATTCAATCGGGTGCGAATAATCTTGTTAGTGCTGCTCAGATTATTCGAGATAGTTTACTAGCAGCAGATTTAACTAGTGCAGCTAACAAATGGCAAAATGCTCAGAATGAATTTACCAACTCCACCGCAATCTTTAGTCAAGCAGCTATAAATCTTCAGCCAGTAGCTTCTAAATTAGAGCCAACCATTGCTTCGATCGATCGAGCAGTGAACTCTCTTCAACAAGTTGGTTCAGAAGTAGTTAACCTGAGTAAAAATAATGTACAGACTTCAGAATTAACCCAAACTGCAATAGCATCACTAGATCGTAATTACCAACAAAATTTAAATATTAATAACTTATCTATCCAAAATTTTGAGAAATCGAATTCCCTTAATTGGCGATCCTTAATCGATACCCTAACACCAAAAATTCAAAATAATCGAGAGTCTTTGAGCCAATTATTAGCAGCGATCGAAAAGCTGGAGATAATTGGCTCGGATATTAGAGACATCAGCAGTGGCGGCAAAAAATCAGGATTCTTGGGACTTTCACAACGTAACTAAACTAAACTACTATGTCTAGACAAACCGATCGACACCAAGACGAAGATCTAAACATCTTCCAAGCATTTACAGATCTAATGTCGAATGCTTTTATGATTATGAGTTTTCTATTGTTGATTAGTCTGTTGCAGTCAATGTCAACCGCCGACAAGCTCAAGTCTGCTAACAAAAAGCTAGAATCAGCATCCCCAATTATTATCAATGAAAAATCTGGTAACTTTAAGTTTCCTTCAGGAAGTGCCGAGTTAACACCCGATCTGAAAAAATATATTCAGACAACTATTATACCTAGAATTCAGATAGCAACAGGACGAGGTGATATTGATTTTATCCAAGTTATCGGTCATACAGATAGTCAGGGCATTAGCAATGCCAGCAACCTTGATGCTAAACTAACCTCAGCCGCTAATGGTAATGAAAAGATTAATGCTTTGAACGCTGGTTCTAATACCGATTTAGGACTACTCAGAGCAGTTGCAGTAGTCCAATTCTTAAATACCAATAAATTAGGAAAAGTTAAATTCAGGGCTTATTCTGCGGGTCAACTATATATGCCATCTGGCGAACTCGCAAAGATCGATCTCGGTGTAGATGATACTAGGCGTAGGATTGAGATTCGCTTTATCCCTTATGGTCTGAAGAAATGATAAAATATCGATCGTTTTACCGATGGTAGCACTGCAACCCAACAGATCGATCTACTAAAGTTCGATCGATCGTAGATATCCCCGATCGATAACGACAGAATGCGGACTACAAGAGTTTTATTTTTAAAAACTAATCCTCGATCGTCTCCAGTACACGTTTTGTCAACTATACTATCAGTCCGCGAAGGCGGACTTTGCATCACTAGCAACGATTTTAATCGTTGTGCTATCAAAAGCATATCGACTAAAATAAAACTACCGTCGTGGGACTTTGGCGTGATTTCCGAACTCCACTCTTAATGGCTTACCGCACATCGCGCCGCTTCGCCCCGTCGGTATTTGTCGCTCGATATCTCAACTGTGATAAAATCAGCCGATACTTCTGCTCAACAGCGACTAGCACGAGTCGAACGTGAAGACTTGGTGATGTTTGTCAATGCTTGCCTTTCCTGTACTAGTCAGGGAGAATTTTATGACGACTATAGTTATAGCTATGGGCAAAAAGTTTCTCTCGACTTCCTCCACGAGTATATTCTCGGCAATTATCGAAGGCTCTATTGTCTAACTTTAGGCGCGGGGATAAATCACTTTAACCAAGCCCAAATTATCCTCAAATTATTAGCCAGTGGTAATGGAACTCGTGCGTGCGAAATTGAGAATGCGCTCATTACCACTACTCTCAACCGCTTACCACCTCAGCGAGCATGGGGTTTATTGCTCCAACTGCGAAAACTAGGTATCAATAATCGCCGCGCTCGATCGATCGCCCGACACTATATCATTAGTCGTGGGGATAATCTCCCATTTCAGGCTGTCAAATATCGATCGAAACTCCGCGCCATAGTTTCCCACTTCCATCTTAAACTAGACCCAGAACTCAACGACTTTCTATTTGGACGCTGGAAGCACAGCTTTACCAATCCACTATTCGAGCAATTTCGCCAAGCGTCATATAGTGCGAGTGCAATTTATCAGTTACCCTTCACCGTCGCCGAAGGATTAGCTGTCAAACATAATATTCCGCGCGAAATATTTCTAACGAAAATCCAAAGCCAAATGACTGCTGGTGAAAAACTGCGGATGCAAGACAGCGCAAGCAAAGTAGGCACGTCATTGTCGATCGATCCGCAAAAACTATCCCTCACCAAACTAGCCCTATATATCCTATCCCTCTCACCGATCGAGCGTCAACAACGCCACACCGAATTAACTTCCTGGCTCCAGCTCAGTGCAGCCGCAACTTTGCGACAGACTCCCCTCAAAATGGGCAAGGTAGCCACCATTTTGGATCGTAGCTACTCCAGCTCCGGTTCCCGCGAAAAACGTCGCCGTCCCCTGGGAATCGCCCTTGCAGTGGATGCACTCCTTCGTGCTGCTGCTACAGAATATCGTGCTTTTTGGACGGTACCGATCGATGATGTCCTGATGGTGACAGCACGAGGACAAACTAACCTTGCAATTCCTCTACTAGATGCGTTACAATGGAAAGTAGACACAATTTTAATTGTCTCTGATGGTTGGGAAAATGACCCACCAGGAGCAGTGGCAGAATTGTTGCGCGTCTATTATGGCAAACTAGACAAACAGCGGCGGATTGAAATCCTCCATTGCAACCCAGTATTTAACCCCAACGATTACGAACTCAAACAACTGAGTCCCCTCATCCCCACCATTGGGATTCGAGAAGCTGAAGACTTACCAACAGTGCTAGCATTTATGCGATTCGCCGATGCTAGAAGTAATTTGGGCGACTTGGAAAAGTATCTGCTGGATCGATCGAATGATATCCTTTCCAGGAACATATCCCCGACTTCTTTGAGAAGTCGGGGATATTAGCGTCTCAATGGTTCGCGAACAAAATTCAAAGTCCATATGTCCCCCATACTCTCAAGCATTTCTATAGAAGATCTAGAACTCGCTCCCAGCCAAATCTGGGGAGCGGTGCGACTAGTTCCCCTTATCCGCCGTAATTTTCGCGAAGACTTGCGGTTGACAAAGCGAAATTATAATACCGTGGTGAGTGTAGAATTCGATCGCCGTAATAATTATTACAGTTATGTACCCCACGGTTTGGTGCTAAATTGGAGCGATGATGGAACTCCGGTAGCTGCATTAGGCGGTAAATTGAGTCAGAAGTCTGAGGATTTTACTGGAGTCAAAACTCTGCGGCGGATGGCGCAAAGAGAAGATAAAAATTCATTGCGCTTTTTACCCTCTGAGATGGCAATGGAAGCTTTTTTGGCAATGTATTTTAATGGCCCAAATATTACTTGGCAAGACTATTCCAGACAAACTTTTGCCGATGGATTGTCACCGCGTGTAGAGTATTCGATTCGTGGTTATTCTATTTCAGATCTCAGTGAAGCTTTGCGAGTGTTTGAAATTCATGAGAATCAAGTAGGCGTGTTGTTATTTGTTGGTGAGATGTTGGCTACGGCTTTTGTTGTCCCTCATCCGGCTGATTATCGTACATTACATGACACATTATTAATGGATGCTTATGGAGAGACTTTTTATTATTATGGATTGTATGGACAGGCTCAAGCACTAAAGGTAGAGATTGTCGATCGAGATATTAATAGTTTAGATGATTTGCGAGTTGCATTCGATCGAATGCGTCACGATTGGGCTGAATTTCAGACAGTTATGGCAGCAGATCTACTTCAGAGATCGATCGAATCTCACCAAATTTATCAAGCTGGAACTTTTAGCCTTCAACGCTTTAGTACGGATCTAGATAAAAATCTGACCAACTATATCGGCGAATCAATTGTAGACGATTGCAGTTGCCTGCAATACTTGAAAATATATGGACTCTCAGGATCCCAAACTCGCAGAGCTTATTTATTGCAACAACTAGACAGGTCTCAATGGCATCTAGAAAAAGCTGCCATTGCCCTCAACACTACCTTATCAGATTTAGTCCATCGGATTGAAAAAGCCAACTTGGGCTATATCCTCAATCAGGAGGTGCGCGAAAAAGCGAAAAAAGCCAGACGCTAGAGAATTTCTGCGGCTAATTTGACTTTTAATGGTGCAAATTCCTTTGTGGCATATTCCCCCATTGGTTGGTATCCTGGGACTAGCTGTTTTAGAGCCGTCACGCATTCATTGACTTGACCGATCGAAGCTGCTGCAAGTAAATTTGTAAGCTGAGGCAATAATTCTGCCCAACTTAATTTAGCTTCATGAGCCGAGAAAATTTTAGAATGTTTTGTAGCTGTGGCTGCATCACAATCAATCAGCAGCTCCTCGTAGATCTTCTCCCCAGGGCGCAAGCCAGTAATTTCGATTTTGACATCTTTACCAGGTTCCAGCCCGAATAGTCGGATAGTTTGAGTTGCCAAATCGTAGATTTTGACTGGTTCGCCCATTTCGAGTAAAAATACTTCACCACCTTTTGCCATCGCACCAGCTTGGATTACCAGTGTCGCTGCTTCGGGGATAGTCATAAAGTAGCGAGTGATATCCTTGTGGGTGACAGTCAATGACTTTCCAGCTACAATTTGTTCGCGAAACCTTGGTATTACTGAACCACTACTGCCCAACACATTGCCAAACCGTACCATTGTAAAGCAGGTATTGTGGTTGGGGAGATCTGCCAAAGCTTGGAGCACCAATTCCGCTACCCGCTTGGTTGCACCCATGACATTAGTCGGTCGAACGGCTTTGTCGGTAGAAATTAGTACAAACTTGGACACTCCACAAGCGATCGCACATTCGGCCGCTGTCATTGTACCACCAATATTATTCATTACTCCCGCTGCTGGATTGGCTTCGACGATCGGTACATGTTTGTAAGCCGCTGCGTGATAGATGGTATCTACCCGATATTTTTTGAGTACAGAACTCAACACATCGGAGTCTGTCACCGAACCCAAGCATGGAACTATGGTTACGTCGGGAAAATGTTCTTCTAGCTCCAGTTCGATGCGATAGAGTGCAAATTCATGCAGCTCATACACGATCAAAATTTTAGGCTGCTGTTTGGCGATTTGACGACAGAGTTCTGCACCGATCGAACCACCCGCGCCGGTGACTAATACTACTCGATTGGTGATGTCGTGTTGCAACAGTTCCGGGTGAGGCGCGATTGGTTTCCGCCCCAATAGATCTTCAATATTCAGTTCGCGAACTTTTTTGACCGAAACGTCTCCACTCAAAATTTCGTTGATGCTCGGTACGGTTTTGACGAGCAGGCTCAAGCCTTGGAGCTGCTCTAAGATCTCCCGCTTCCGCTTTCCTTCGATCGAGGGCATCGCCAACAAGATCTCCTTGAAGCCGATTTCTGCCTTCAATGCGGGCAAATAGCTGGGGGCGTAAACTTTGATGCCTTGGACATTTCGACCTTGGAGATATGGGCTATCATCTACGAAGCCGATCGTGCATTCGGGATTGTCTGCGGCGATGGCTTGAGCTAGCACACAGCCTGCACTCCCAGCTCCATAAATTACTACCCGGTGGCTTGTATCCTTGAGTGGGCGATTGATTCGCCGCACTTCCTCTAGGGTGAGTTTGATTGTCAAGCGACAGCTCATTACTAGTAGTAAGGTGAGGACAGCATCATTAATGACGATCGAATAAGGAACGGTGATATTTGGTAATAGATTTGCAGTTGCACCGATAACCACCGCACTGAGACTAACCGCCTTAACTGTCGCAAATAGAAATTCCCAGCCCATATACCGCAGAATTTGGCGATAAATTCCAAAAGACCAAAATAAGCCGATTTTGACTGCGATCGTCAGTAATACCAAGTTACCCCGATCCCCGATCTCCACAGATATCCGGTCAAACCCCCGCGCAAAGCCAATAGCCGCCCCGACCGAAATCAGGAACAAAATGACATCGATCGATGTCATGAGTATATACTTGTGACTGTTTGATAGTGACCCAACCAGTTTTTCAAGATTGCCTGCTGTGGCTTCAATACTCAAAGAAGATCGGTTATTGATGGACATAATGTTCCTGACATAGTGGGCGGGATTTGATGAGTTGGAAAGTAATTATTTCAGCCGAGTTGAAAACTCAGGTTTTTACTATTCCAATCGGTCTGAGTGTCACTAACATCAAGATGTTATGAAAGTAGCTCGGATCGATATTCTTGTAAATGTTCCGTGGCTGAGGCACTGCGATCGCCACGGTCAATTGTAGATGGAGGTAAGACAATACATTAAAAGTATATTTTTTTTCAGCAAATGTATTCAGCCAAATATCTGAATTTAACAAAATAGTGCCCGTTCCGACAGATTTATTTTATTTGAATCTATCGGTAAAATCTTTATTTTCTATTTAGATTTGAAGCTGTACCCCAATTATCAGTTTTTGTCGATGATAATGTTTTTGCATATTTGGCATTTTAGTCAAATCCTGCGACAGCTTATCGCGATTACCTCCGGTAGGTCATGCCAACGATCGAAATTATCTTGGAGATCTATATTTAGAGATCGCCTCAACAACAGGCTAATTTTGCGGAGATAGGTTGACAAATGTCGATCGTCCCAAGAAATACTCGATCTCGCGAAAGCACCTTAGCCAAATTTGCCTAGGGATTAAAGCTGAGATCTGGGTACTCTAAAAAAGTCAGCACTGAAACTGGTAGCAACTAAAACGACAAATCAATAATTATTTTCTCTGGATCCGGAAAATTGCGGTACAATGTGTGTTGATAACTTTCCGGTGAGGAGTGCACTAGAAAAATCATGAATCAAAACAAGCATCAGTCCAATTTCAAACCAGCACAGATTCGCCGAATTGCCTCCGTGCTGCTCGGATCGATCTTTGCCAGTGCATTAATTTCCGCTGGATCTGCCGTTGCAGAGTCCAAAAGCAGTTCCCTAACTAAAATAGTTGCATCTGCGCCTCTATCTGAATCTGTTAAAGCAGGCACCAGTAGTGCTCCAGCTCCAGCCCCCACCAAAATCGCTCAAGCTAGCGATGTTACTGGTAACTGGGCAGAACCTTTCATCCGCGTCCTCGTCGAAAAAGACATCATCAAGGGCTACCCCGATGGTACTTTTAGACCAGACCAACCCATCAATCGGGCTGAGTTTGCAGCATTACTAAACAGGGCTTTTTCACTAGAACCAGCTACTAGTACTCGCAAATTCAAAGATGTCCCCAAAAAATTCTGGGCGACAGAAGTCATCCAAAAAGCCGTCTCCAGCGGCTTTATGATTGGGTACCCTAATGGTACTTTTGCACCAAAACAAAACATTACCCGGATTCAAAGTTTGGTTGCCTTGGTCAATGGCAGCAAACTAGAACCAAGCGGCACCCTAGACCTCAATGGAGTATTTGGTGACGCATCCCAAGTTCCTGGCTACGGTCAAAACGCGCTCATCGCTGCTACCCAACGGTGTATCGCGGTTAGCCAAGAATATGACAGCAGCAAACTACCTGGTGGTAACTTTGGCCCTGAAATGGGAGCTACTCGTGCAGATGTAGCTGCATACATTCACCAAGTCTTAGTTGGTGCTGGTAAACTACCCGCACTAGACAAAGCTAGCTCTGCTAACAAGTACATTGCGTCTTGTCCTCAAGGTGCATACGTCGCAACCATCACGGCACCCCCTGATGTGAATCCTCCAGATCCAGTCGGTACTCCCAAAATTACCAACGAAGAAGCACTGGCTCAACTCAAAATTGCCCCTCTACCTCTAGTTGCTGGTGGTAATCCAACAACAGCTTACCCAGTTGGCGGTTTGGCTAGTCCTACTGCTTTCGGTGCGAATGGTGGTAATGTCTTTGCTGGTGTGAGTTATCAGGGTTCTACTCGTCCTCAGATTTACAACACCCCTCCTGGTACAACACAAGGAATCAATGATGGGGCAGCTTCCATCGGCTTTGGTTTAGGTGATGCCAAAAACTTTGTGGCATTGGAAACAATCGCGACTTCCTACAGTACTTTCCGTAGTGGTTTCGGCAACCAAGGTGCTTTGAGCTTCAAACTCCACAAGGCACTTGGCGACAACTTTGCTGTTGCTGGTGGTTTTGAGAATGCAATTCTCTGGGGTACTGGTAATGATGGCGGTCAAACTGGCTATGGTGTAGCAAGTTTGGTACTCAATCCAGATCCTAACATCGGTTTCTTCAGCAACACTACCGTATCTGTCGGTGCTGGTGCCGGACGTTTCCGTAACGTCGGTGATATCCGTAACGGAAAAGATAGCTACAATGTATTTGGTAGCATTGGTACTCGTCTATCCCCCAATTTCTCCCTAATCGCTGACTGGAACGGTCAAGATTTGTCCGTTGGGTTGCCTATCACCATTCCTTTTGGCGGTGTTAGCCTCCAAGTGGTACCATCTCTGGTCGATCTAGTCAACAAAGAAACTGGCGGTTCGCGGTTTGTGGTAAACGGTGGCGTAGGCTTCCAATTCTAATCACAGCTAATTAATTCATTACCTGCTAGGATACCGAACAATTGATTCGGTGTCCTAGCAGGATTACCAATTCTACTTCCAATACATCTAGGTAATAAGTATGAACACGAAATTTTACGCTTGTTTGTTGGCTCTGGGTACCTTCACTAGTACAGTCTTACTCGGTGTCACCCCTGTCTCTGCAAATAGTGGAAATGGTTCCAACAATGGCAATAATGTCCAACCCATTATCCCTATTGGTAATGGTTCCAACACTACCAACAATGTTCAACCCATTAGTGGAAATGGTTCCAATACTACGAACAACGTTCAACCCACTATTGTTGGGATCACAACTCAAGCATTAGCTACCGTTAATGCAGTATTAGCACAAATTCTGAGTGTTAATCCTCAAGCTCTGGCAAGTGTGACTTCCCCTGAAGCACTAGTACCTCCTGGAGCATCTCCATCAGTATCAGATGCGGCTAAAGCTTTGAACAGTGCAGTTGCTGCGCTAAATGCTGGTGGCATCACTGGTGAGCAACTTAATGCGGCAATTAATGCTTATAATACTTATGCTACGGCTCTGGTTGAGTCCGTTGGTGGTGAGAAAGCAATAGCATTCCTCAGCAGTGCTGGTGGTGTAAAGAGTGCTGACGGCACATCTGCTCCAAGCCTGAGATCTCAGTTATTGAAACTAGTTGAAGCTGCTAAATCCTAATAATTGATTTAGTTATTCCGTTGGCGCAGCCTATCGGAGATGAGCGGTAATTATCGCTCGACAGGAGCAAGAAATACTTTCTTGCTCCTCTTTTTTTGGGTGTCGATCGACATCAACTACAGATCGAGCGGCAAACCGTGATACCTTGGAGGTAGGGTGTCATCAAAAGATCTGTGGAACTGTACGAAATTGGCTTGCCCTCACCCCAGCCCTCAAGAGGGAGCAAGAGACCCCACTTTCGACGGTTGAGGTGGTTATTTTTATTGTTTGGCACTAGTATTGTCATATCTCTTTGAAGCTACAACCTAAATTTTGGATCTACAATTTAGGTAGATCTACTCACACCCAACCATGTTTGCCACTAACGCACCCACTCAGTCGATCGATCCTGACAAGATTCGAGCTACCATTCAGGCTCTACAGCCCCAGTTAGTAGCCTTGAGACGACAGCTCCATCAGCATCCCGAACTCGGATTCAAAGAACAACTAACTGCCAAAACCATCGCCAGTAAACTGACTGAGTGGGGCATTACACATCAAACGGGTATCGCCCAAACTGGAATCGTCGCCCTGATTCATGGGCGCAAAACTAGTGTCAAACTCAAAACCTTGGCAATTAGAGCCGATATGGATGCTCTCCCCATCCAGGAACTCAATGATGTCCCCTACAAATCTCTCCATGACGGAGTAATGCACGCTTGCGGACACGATGGACATACTGCAATTGCCCTCACCACCGCATACTATCTATCTCAACATCAAAATGACTTTGCGGGAACAGTCAAAATCATCTTCCAGCCCGCCGAGGAAGGCCCAGGCGGTGCCAAACCGATGATTGAGGCGGGAGTACTCAAAAATCCCGATGTGGATGCCATCATCGGGCTACATCTATGGAATAATTTACCATTGGGGACGATCGGCGTTAGAAGTGGCGCGTTGATGGCCGCAGTGGAGCGATTTAGCCTGACTATCCAAGGTAAGGGCGGACATGGTGCCATGCCTCACCAAACCGTCGATGCGGTGGTATTAGGTGCTCAAATTGTGGGTGCGCTTCAGACGATCGTCTCACGGAATGTCAATCCGATCGATTCGGCGGTGGTTACAGTCGGTCAATTTAATGCGGGCACTGCCAAAAACGTGATTGCTGACACTGCAAGTTTGGCGGGAACTGTGCGTTATTTCAATCCCGAATTAGCCGGATTTTTTCGGAAACGAATTGATGCGATCGTATCGGGAATTTGTGCCAGTCATGGGGCGACTTATGCCCTAGATTATATCAAGTTTTATCCACCTGTTGTTAATGATGAAAAGATTACTGAGTTAGTTCGATCGGTTGCTAGCGATCTGGTGGAAACGCCGATGGGGGTGGTACCTGAGTGTCAAACTATGGGCGGTGAAGATATGGCTTTCTTTTTGCAACAAGTGCCAGGTTGTTATTTCTTTGTCGGCTCGGCAAATCGAGATTTAGAGCTAGCATATCCTCACCATCATCCTCGTTTTGACTTTGATGAAACAGCTCTAATGACTGGTGTAGAAATGTTCGTCCGCTGTGTGGAAAAATACTGTAATTAGTGGGGAAAGGGATGAGGGATGAGAGGTGAGAGGTACCCAAAGTCCCAGGCAAAATCCCCTCCTGCGAGGGGTGCCCGAAGGGTGGGGTGGGTTCAACCTCCGCTACCCACCGATCGATCCTCTCTGCTTACACTAAATCTGTGTCGATCTAAACCCCACCCCCAATACGGTTCGGTTGAGTAAATATTTTTCTGATATTAGTCCGCGTAGGCGGACTTTGCATCACTAGCCGCGACTTCAGTCGCTGGCTAACCGAACCGTATTGACCCCACCCCTGGGAACATTCGGGCATTTGAGAGTTGTCGCGTAGATTTACCCACCCCGCCCCTTTCGGATTCACCCCGACTTGGAGGGGATTTCATGCGGCATCCCTTAATGTACACTGAAGCTAGCGATAATTAGTAAATTGGAGGGCGACGGGGAGATCTTCTTGCTTTAGTCTTTGAATTACTACTTGCAATTCATCTTTATCCTTAGCAGTAACGCGCACAACATCACCTTGAATTGATGCTTGAATCTTTTTGAATTCATCACGAATCAATTTCGAGATTTGTTTGGCAATCTCTTGACTGATGCCTTTTGTCAGGGTGATTTCTTGACGCACTCTATTCCCACTAGCTGCTTCAATTTTGCCGTAGTCAAAGATTTTGAGCGACAAATTTCGCTTGATTGCTTTGGTTTGGATCGAGGTATGAACCGCTTCTAGTGTCATTTCACTAGCGGTATTAATCGTAATTTTATCCTCGCCAAGCTCGACGGTAGTTTGGGTATCTTTTAGATCGTAACGACTACCAATTTCACGGTTTGCCTGATCTAGAGCATTCACCAATTCCTGCCGATCGAACTCGCTGACAATATCAAATGAAAATGTAGTAGCCATTTTTAATTAAATTATTGAACTAATAATATATCCAGTTCACTCGATCTAAAGTTTCAACTAATTATTACCGATCGAACTCTTGCCCAGATTCTTTTATAACGATTTCTGCACTAAGGTACTGGCAATACTCAAAGACATCAATGTATAGATTGCGCCAGAACCCACTGCGAACATCGATGCTCTTGCCAAGGGGATATCGAAAATATAAAAGATGGAATATAAAAATCTAGCAGCTACAAAAGCGATCGCACAGTTGGCTACTGTGGGAGAATCGACATGAGTGACAAAAGCCATCATTGCCGCTGCACCATATAGCATAAACGCTTCAAATGAGTTTTGGTGTGCCCAGGTTGCTCGTTTGCCATAGTCTGGTAGTTTGTCAAATAGGGCGCGTGGTGCTGAAGCATCAAACCCAACTTGAAAACGAGTAGTCGCAACCACTAAGTAGGGAAAATAGACTAATGCCGCAGCCGCTGCGATCGAACCGAGTAAAATTGTAGCAGTAGGAAGATTGAGATCGAAATTCATAAATTGGGCAATTGGAGGCAACGGCTTGGAAGTGGATTTGGACTAGTCGAAGTAAAATAGAGTGACAACTTTTCGTTGCTCTTCTGCCTCGTGGCAAGTTTGGAGCAAGGTTTGGCTAGCATGGAAGGCAAAACAGATCAATTGCTGACAGCGAGAAATGATTTCCTGATTGCAGAGTGCGCTGGCTTCGCCGAGTGCCATTGCGTCATTACCAGGATTTTCGACTAGGTGCATCACATTTTCTAGTTGAGTGCGAGACTCGCGCGGTTGACGAGCGAGACTTTGCGGTAAGATGACGGTCAGCATATCTCGATCGGCTCTCATGGCTCCCCGAATTGCCGCAGCATTTGTACCCGCTGCTCCAGAAGTAATGATGCGATTTCCAGACAGTACCAGAGCATAGCTCATCATCTCAATTAGATGCTGATGGGTAATCGGCACATGGCGGGAACCCAGCAATGCAATTTTCTTGGAACCAGTCTGTTGAATCGTAGCTAGTTCTTGGGCTAGGGTATCGATTTCAGATACGTTAATCAAAGACGGTGCGTGGCTTAACAACCTTTCTACTCTAGCATATTAAGCGGTCAGGGATGAGGGGTCAGGGATGAGGGAAAATTTCACAGGTTGAATGTTAGGTGGGTTGTGGTTTCTACTCGGTAGGGGCAATTCATGAATTGCCCCTACCGAGTAGAAACCAGATCGCTCACCCGCTTAGAAAAACTTCAACAACATCGAACTCAAACCAGTCAAAAGATCGACAAAATTGCCATTTCCCGCCGAACCTGGTTGAGTGGGTTGGCTGGCGAGTTGAATCTTTTGAGTTAGTGCTTGAGCTGTCTTTGCACCTGTCTGATTGGATTGATTGAGGAATAATTTCTCAGCGATGGCAGCATCTTTCATCGCGCCACGATCGTCTTGAAGGCGGAATCTTGCCATCGCTCTACCCAGATAAGCCCCAGAGAAATCCGCCTTGAGAGCAATAGCCTGATTATAATGCCCGATCGCACCAGCAAAGTTATTTTTTTCCCACTCCAAAAAGCCCCACTTGTAAAAATCGTCTGCCGTACCCAAGCTGCTCGTCATCCCAATTGCACCTTGGAGATAGGCAGTTTTGACATTGATGCCCTGTACATTAGCATTTGTCAAATAAGACTCTCGCAAATCGGTACCAGTGAGATTTGCGCCGCGTAAATCCGCACCTGTGAGATTAGCACCAAATAGAGATGCTCCTGTCAGATTTGCGCCGCGTAAATCCGCGCCCATCAAATTACTCCGACTGAGATTGGCTCCGACTAAGTTTGCCTGACTCAAGTTGGCACCAGATAAGTCATTCATTACCAAGCCAGCACCGCTCAAGTTGCATTGTTGACAGCTTTTTGTCGATAGTAGTTGGCGGGTGTGCGAAATGTTTTCCGCGCCAGCGGCGGTAGTAAACCCAGTGAGAAGACAAAGGGTAGTGAGAATGGTTGTAAGTTTCATCGGGGGTGGGGGGTAAGAGGGTGGGAGGGTAGGAGGGTGGGAGGGTGGCAACCGTTTAGAACGGGAGATCGTCGAGGTCATTAGTATCATTTAATACTTGAGACTGTCGATTTGCTCTGGCTTGTTCCCAAGCTTGTTTGGCTACTTCTATTTGGTGAGAGAGATTGCTTGAATCTGGAGACGATTGGGCGATTAACCGATCGATCTGATGTTCTGCCCGAATTGCGGCTATCTCTGAAGGTGATAACCTGGGTTCATTCCACTCAAAATCAGCCGCAGTATATATGGGCAAACGAGAACCGAGTCGTTCGACCTTGATATCTGGCAACCTTACGATCAAGTATTCCCGCACGCGCCGGATTTCTGCAAATCTCTGCTCTATTTCATTCAGTATGCCCACAAATTGACTGAGATCGTGGGTAGTAATTGCTACACGCACCTCAATATCATCTAGGGGAATACCTAATTGCTCGGCTTTGCGTAATAATTCTGGGGGGATATTATCTAATGATGGTCGATCGATCGAGGCTGAAAGTTCGGCTAAGGCTCGATGAATGTCTCTGGTATTGGCTTCTACGGTTTCTCTAGTCAACCTGTCTGCTGGAGCTAGTGCTGCTAATTCGGTGAGGCTTTGAGTGACTGACTGGAGTAATTCGATCGCATTTTCTAAGTGGTTAGTCATTTTCAGAAGACAGTGGCTATGGTAAAAGAGGATAATCCGGCGTTGCTGATTTAAGCATAGATTTTGCCCTCACCCAGGCTTCTGGCGGGGTGAGGGCAAAATCTATGCTTCATACCTCAATTCAGCAACGCCGATAATCCAAAATCCAAAATCCAAAATCCAAAATCTACCCCCCGCTAACTGGAGGAATAAGGACGATTTCGTCTCGATCGACCATAATGGTTTCAGGATCGACAAATTCCATATTGATGCCAAATCGCGTTACATCATGCCATTGGGCTAATTTCGGTTGATCGAGTGTTAGACGATCTAGGATGGCTCTCACGGGCGTATTTGAGGGAAATTGGAGCGATATCTCACCACTCTCGAAGGCTTCTTGATAAACGGCAAAGAGTTTCACCGTGACAGTAATTTCTGAATGAGATGAAGTCATAAATAGTATTCGAGGCTGATTTGGCTCCACCGTTAACCTGTAGGGGCGGGTTTATGCAAGTAGTTACCGATGAAATCTAAGGATTCAGAACAAAACCCGCCCACCCCCACTAAGATAGATAGACTGGATTCAGAACAAAACCCTCCCACCCCCACTAAGATAGATAGACTGGATCGATCGCTGTAAATTAATCGATCTTCAAACCCTTTGTCGCTAACCAGGCTCGATCGAATAGTCGAGATTGATACCTCGCCCCACCATCACATAATACCGTGACGATCGTATGTCCTGCCCCCATTTGTTTTGCCAATCTCACCGCCGCCGCGACATTAATCCCCACCGAGCCACCCATAAATAATCCATCCCGCCGCAAGAGCTGATAAACTACATCGATACACTCCTGGTCGTGAATCTGGAAAGCATCATCGATCGGTACACCCTCCAGATTACCAGTTACCCGACTATTGCCAATCCCCTCAGTAATCGAACTTCCTTCTAGGTGGATTTCCCCAGTTTTGACATAACTATACAACCCACTGCCCATCGGATCGGCAATGACAGTCTTAATCTCTGGATTTTGCTCCTTGAGAAATAACGCCACCCCCGCAAAAGTACCACCCGTACCCGTTGATGATACCCAGCCATCAACCCTACCATCCGTCTGCGCCCAAATTTCTGGCGCGGTAGTCTCATAGTGCGCCAGACGGTTGGCTAAATTTTCAAACTGATTTGCCCATACTGCATTTTCCATCTCCGCAGCTACCCGCCCCGATAATTTGACATAATTATTCGGATCCTTGTATGGTACCGCAGGTACAGTGCGGACTTCTGCGCCGAGAGTACGCAATGCTTCGATTTTCTCCGCCGACTGAGTATCGGGGATGATAATCAAGCATTTATACCCCTTAGCATTGCAAATATGCGCCAAGCCAATCCCCGTATTTCCGGCGGTACCTTCCACCACCGTACCCCCAGGCTTGAGCGTACCATCTCGTTCGGCAGCTTCAATGATATACAAGGCGGCGCGATCTTTGACCGAACCACCTGGATTGAGAAATTCCGCCTTACCCAAGATCTCACAACCAGTCGCATCGCTAAAACTATTGAGCCTGATTAGAGGGGTATTGCCAATGGCATCTACAAAGCCGCGTTTGATATCCATGCTAAAATCCTAAACCTTTCTGTATGTTGGCGTTGGCGTTAGCCTACCGTCAGGTGGCAGCCTATCGTTAGGCGATCGCCTCTCTGTCAGAGCATCGCCCTTATCCCTTAAACTTTACAGTAGGATCTGGTTAATTTTATGAATATTAGAATTGGGAATGGTTACGATATCCATAGATTAGTTGTCGATCGACCGCTAATCCTTGGTGGTGTTAAGATCGAACATGAGTTAGGCTTGCTGGGGCATAGCGACGCAGATGTACTGACTCATGCGATTATGGATGCCATGTTGGGCGCATTGAGCTTGGGAGATATCGGGCATTATTTCCCGCCAACGGATCCGAAATGGGCGGGGGCGGATAGTATCGAGTTATTAAAACAGGTAAATAAATTAATTCTCGATCGCGGTTGGGAAATTGGTAATCTAGATACCGTAGTTGTCGCCGAGCGGCCAAAACTCAACCCCCATATTAATGCCATGCGCGAAAGATTAGCCCAAGCATTACACTTAAAATCAGACCAAATTGGCGTAAAGGCAACTACTAACGAACAGTTGGATGCAACTGGTAGAGAGGAAGGTATCTGTGCTTATGCAGTCGTTTTACTCGTCGAAAATAAAGTAGCCGATTTGTCGATCTAACTAATTTATCTCAACTATATTTACTATTACTATCAAAAATATGTTTTTTGCTAAATGGCGTAACTGGTTAATATTATCGATCGTGGCGATCGCGATCGGCATTAGTAGTTGTCGGCAGCTCATCCAATCCTCCTCTGCTCAAACTAACAACCAATTAGTTACAGCAATTCTCAGCGATCCGAAAACATTTAATCCAGCCCTCAGTAATGAATCTCCAAACATATTTGGCTATGTGGGTGAAGGATTGATTACTGAAAATGGCAAAGGAGAAGTCGAACCCGCCCTCGCCGAATCTTGGGTAATATCTCCAGATAGTAAAAGCATTGCCTTCACCCTCAAACAAAATCTAAAATGGTCGGATGGCGCACCATTAACTATCGACGATGTTGCCTTTACATTTAACGAAGTTTATTTTAATGAAGAAATTCCTACCGATACTAGAGATATCCTCAAAATTGGTAAAGATCGCAAACTACCAACCATCAAAATCCTCGATGCCAATCGAATTGAATTTACCACTCCAGAACCATTCGCACCATTCCTTCGTACATTAGGCATCAGTATTCTGCCCGCACACAAATTGCGATCGACAATTAAGCAAAAAGACAAAGATGGTAAACCCGCATTTCTAGGTACTTGGGGAATTAATACCAACCCTAAAGAATTGGTTTCTAATGGGATATTTACCCTAGACTCATACACTCCTGGGGAGAGATTAGTTTTTAAAAAGAATCCCTACTACTGGCGCAAAGATAAACAGGGCAAACAACAACCCTATATCGAGAAGCTAGTTTGGCAGATAGTTGAATCTACAGACACATCTCTGGTGCAATTTCGATCGGGTGGATTAGATTCATATGGTGTATCTCCTGATTACTTCTCCCTGCTCAAAAAAGAAGAGGAAAAAGGTGGATTCAAAATCTATAATGGCGGTGCATCTACTGGCACGACATTTATGTCATTTAATCTCAATCAGGGCGAACGAGATGGTAAAAATCTAGTCGATCCGATTAAATCTCGATGGTTTAATAACGTCAAATTTCGTCAAGCGATCGCCTATGGCACCAATCGTCAACGGATGATTAATAATATCTATCGTGGTTTGGGTGCGCCACAAGAATCACCGATTTCTGTGCCTAGCCCCTACTACTTCTCCCGCGAACAAGGATTACCTGTATATGACTACAATCCCAAGAAAGCCAAAGAGCTATTTACCGCCGCAGGGTTTAAGTATAACGAACAGAATAAACTAATTGACGACCAAGGTAATCCAGTTAGATTTACTTTGATCACAAATTCAGGTAATAAAATTCGTGAAGCATTAGGTTCGCAAATCAAACAAGATTTAGCTCTAATTGGGATTGAAGTTGACTTTACACCGATCGCATTTAGTCTCCTCATTGATAAAATTGATAAATACTTAGATTGGGATAGTTTACTAATTGGCTTCACTGGTGGTATCGAACCCAACGACGGCGCAAATTTTTGGGCTGTAGATGGAGGTTCGCACATATTCAATCTCAAACCCAAAAAAGGTAGTCCCCAAATTACCGATCGTCAAGTTGCCGACTGGGAAAAGAAAATAGATGATTTATATATCCAAGCTGCCCAAGAACTAGACGAAACAAAACGCCGCCAACTATATATCGAAACTCAAAAAATCACTCAAGAAAATGTCCCCTGTATTTATCTAGTTAATGCCCTATCCCTCTCTGCCGTCAAAAACCGCGTCAAAGGGATCGACTATTCACCAATTAGTGGAGCATTCTGGAATCTCCACGAATTAACTCTCACCGCTGAGTAATAAAAAGTTCCTCTGTGAAAACTCAGTGAATCCTCCGTGTTCCTCTGTGTTAAAAAACACCCACCCTGAAACCCCGATGATATTTAGATTCTAGTAGGAAGGGTGGGTTTTGGTTGAGCTGGATTGAATTCAGTGACAGTTGTTAGCATAAACCCACCCCTACAGATCCCTACCCTGGGTATAATCGAATCCCTGTACTAGGATCGAAGATAAATAATTTACCTGTAGAGACTATATTAACTCGATCGCCAACCCGTCCATGCCAACTCGACTCAGCGAGCAAATTAACATGAGTCGAAGTGCCGCAAATTTGACCTTTGAGCAACGTTTCTCGACCGAGAGGTTCGATGACATCAATATCGACAAGTAGGGCTTCAGGAGTCCCATTGGGGACGATCGAGAGATGTTCGGGACGGATGCCCAGATTTAGCCCTTGTCCGGTTTTTAAAAGCAATTTGGTTGCTAAGTCGATCGAACAACCGATACTTCGATCGCCAATTTGCCACATACCATCATGATAAACAGCCGGGATAATATTCATCGATGGCGTACCGATAAAAGTGGCTACCATTTGATTGGTAGGTAGATCGTAAATCTCTTGCGGCGTAGCAATTTGTTGAATGATACCGCGATCGATTACCACGATTCGATCGGCTAATGTCATTGCTTCGGTGCGATCGTGAGTCACATAGATAGTGGTGATGCCTACCTTTTGATGCAACTGTTTTAATTCTGTGCGCGTATCATCTCGCAGGGAAGCATCGAGATTTGATAACGGTTCATCTAATAAAAATACTTGAGGAGATCTGGCAATCGCTCGCCCTAATGCTACCCGTTGTTGTTGTCCGCCGGATAATTGGCTGGGTTTGCGATCGAGCAAATGGTCGATTTTCAAAGATGTCGCAACTGTATGAATTCTATCTCTAATTACTTGTTTGTCAGTCCCCCGCATTTGTAGCCCAAATCCCAGATTTTCGGCAACTGTCATGTGAGGATAGAGAGCATAATTTTGGAACACCATTGCCACATCTCGTTGTCTAGCAGGTATATTATTTACCAATCGATCGCCGATATATATATTACCGCTAGTTGCTGTTTCTAGTCCGGCAATAATCCGCAGTAATGTCGATTTACCACAACCAGATGGCCCTACAAGCACCCAAAACTCACCATCAGGAATCTCAAATGAGATATCATCGATAGCAATGGTACGCTGCTCTTTTTGAGCGGTGCCGCTGACGAATTTACGACCGATGCGATCGAGCTTTACACTAGACATAAATTAACTCGTCCCATAATCCCCCCATTATATCCCGATGAATAGAATTCTGGAACCAGAAGTGATGGATACATGGCTCGAAGCAACAGCTTATGACGCGATGGATTTTGTCACCATAAATACATTGTTTGCTGTGGATGCGATCGATTTAGATCCCCATGCTGTCAAAATACTAGATGCAGGTACTGGTACGGCGAGAATCCCCATTCTGATGTGTCAACGTCAGCCTCAATATCTATTTACAGCAGTAGACTTGGCACAATCGATGTTAATTGTCGGTCAACATAATATAGAGTCAGCTCAATTAACTCAACGTATCCGGCTAGAGCGAGTCGATACCAAACGGATGCCATATCCCGACCTAGAATATGATATGGTTATTTCCAATAGTTTGGTACATCATTTGCCCGAACCATTACCTTTCTTTCAAGAAGTAAACCGATTGGTGAAGCCTGGAGGAGCTATTTTGATTCGCGATCTAATTCGACCAGAAACTGAGTCAGAAATAAACGATCTAGTTGTACAACTTAGTGGAGACTACGATCCTCATCAACAGGATTTATTTCGCGACTCGCTCCAAGCAGCCCTAACTATAGCCGAAGTCCAAGCATTACTCGATCGAGTAAATATCCCCAACGTGACTCTAGATCGATCGTCCAACCTACACTGGACAATTAAAAGAAAATTCAAAGGAATCTAAATCAACTCAATTATCTTCCTCCGCGCCCTTCGCGTTCTTCACTAATAAATAGACTGAAATAATACCACCCTCCGCGCCCTTCGCGTTAAAAAATCTCCCGATTTCCCATGCAAAACATTCTCCGTCGTCAATCTTGGTTCGCACTACTTATCGCCATCGGTCTCACCATATCATTAATTTACCCAACCATCTCACTATCCCAAATCCCCACCGCTAAAAAAACTCAAGAAATCAGAGGCGTATGGATCACAAATATTGATAGTGACGTATTATTCAGACGCGACAGATTATCATCAGCCATCAAAGAACTTCGAGATTTAAACTTTAATACTATCTATCCCGTTGTCTGGAATTGGGGCTATACACTCTATCCAAGCAAAGTCGCCAAACGAGTAGTCGGAAGTAGTTGGATGCCCAAAAAATCGGCAGGGTTATTGTTACGTCGATCGTTAAATAAATCCGAAGGATTAGCAGGTCGCGATGTACTGCAAGAAACCATTACTCAAGGTCATAAACGAGGACTTAGAGTAATTCCGTGGTTTGAATTTGGCTTTATGGCACCTGCTAGCTCCGATCCTGCTGGATCCGAGCTAGTCAAACTCCATCCCGAATGGTTGACGAATAAACAAGATGGCAAAACTATCTGGAAAGAAGGTAATGACCCTCGCGTCTGGCTCAATCCCTTTCGTCCAGATGTTCAAAAGTTCATCCTCGACTTAGTAACCGAAGTAGCTACTAAATATGATATAGATGGGATCCAATTTGACGACCATTTCGGATTACCTCATGATTTTGGTTATGATAAATTCACCGTGGAACTGTATCAAAAAGAGCACCAAGGTAAACTCCCACCAAAAGAAACTCAGAACCAAGAATGGGTGAATTGGCGGGCAAATAAAATCACCTTATTTATGCGTGACATGTTCGCCGCCGTCAAAGCAGCCAAACCCAAAGCAATTGTCTCAATATCTCCTAACCCCCAAAGTTATGCCAAAAACTTCTTTCTTCAAGATTGGGCAACATGGGAACGTCAAGGATTAGTTGAAGAACTAGTCATCCAACTATATCGCGACAAAATAGAAACCTTCGTTGGTGAAATGAATAAACCAGAAGTAAAGCTAGCCAGTAAACGTATCCCCGTCGCTATTGGCATCCTAAGCGGTGTAAAACCCAAACCCATCTCCATGCAACAAATCCAAACTCAAGTCGCCGCAGTGCGCCAACAGGGGTTAGCTGGAGTATCATTCTTCTTCTACGAAAGTCTCTGGAAATTGACGAATGAACCAGTAGCTACCCGCAAGCAAGGATTTAAACAAATGTTCCTATAATCTGTAAGCTAATCTCATTTTAACCTTGGGTGGGGGCAATTCATGAACTACTCCCTACCCAAGATTGAAGTACAAGTCATTAAATCCTGATGTCCAATATACTCTAACAATCGATCGTTACTTAATTATTAGCTCTTCTAGTAGTTTTCTTGACACGGTTGCGGATAGTTTTTCTGGTCGAACGTTTCTTTCGGATAGTAGATTTTACTTTAGGCGGTGCATCAACAGCTTCTGGTACGGGTGGTGCTCCATCTGCTGGCTTCTCATCACCTTTTGGTGGATTAAACATGTTAGTGGTTTGAAGACCTGCTAATTGTTTTTCTAAAAGTTTAGTTTCAGCAATTGGTTCAAATGCTCTAATATTGCTCATACTCCCGATCGTTTTCAGATTCAGAAGCGAGAGACTGAGAGGCATTTCTGGAGACACTTTGTCAGCCAAAGCTAGTAAACTATAAGCCACAATATATGTCTCGGAACCAACGACAACAGTTTGACCTTTCGTATAATAATTAGTTGCAAAAGCACCCCCGCCCCACAGCCCAATAAAAGCTTGGAGATTGCCAATTTCTAATTGACCATTAGTGCTCATCACTCGCCATTCGGGAGTCAATTCTTTCAGCTTAATTGAGGTCGGAATGTTGTTACCACTCAAAATACTAGTCAAGCTCGGCTCCGCAGCTAATCTGGGAGTCGTGCGAACTACTGGATCGATGTCTGGGATAGCCGCCCATACTGCTGACTCGAACGAACCAATTGCTATTATTCCAAGCATTCCCCAGCAAGTTTTTCTAACGTAAGACATATCAGCAATCGTATTGAACTAATACATAATATCATAATGTCTGATGTCTATCGACAAAAAATTCTGATGATGGGATTTTGTCCGAATATCGAATGGGATTCGGTAGAGCTGATGTGATGGGAACTAGCCCTAAAGTTAGTCCACACGCTAAAATAGAAAAGTCATCCCAAGACTAATTGGGATAACCTCATCAAACAAATACTTATCGATCTAGGATAACACCATGTCACTGATAATCGAAACCGATCTCAAGGAATTCCTCTCAAATCTAGAAAGAAAAATCGACCAACGGTTTGATAAGATCGACCAGCGATTTGATAAAATTGACCAACGGTTTGATAAGATCGACCAACGCATCGATACCATGCAAGAAGATATTACAACCCTTAAACTCGGTCAAAACGATCTCCGAAATGAAATTAAACTAGTTCAAACAAAATTAGAAGGCGATATTAAATCTCTAGATACCAAAGGCTCAGTGATTCAGCCGATAATTACAGGATTGACAGTAACCTTTGCGGGCGGAATCCTGCTGGCTATCTACAAATATTTGCCAGCCTAATACTATTTTGAATTTTGCGACTGAAATCACGCGGAGGTTCCATCCGCGCTGGGCGGGGGACCCGCCTAGCAATGTGTTTCAGTTAAGACAGATTTTCGATTTTGCGGATGAAATCATCCCTGAGAATATAAATCCCTTGAAAAGTGCCACGATAGACATTCTCCAAGGGATAGATTTTGGGTTTGAGTAGTTAGTACTCCAGTACCGAAGAATCTACTTCCCGACTCCAAGCTTGAATTCCACCTTTGACATTCGTACCCTCAATTCCCGCTTCCTTGAGAATAGTGAGGGCTTTCGCCGATCGACCACCCATCTTACAATGAGCTATGAGGCGATGACCATTGAGAGCAGCTTTGATTTGTTCGATCCCCTTACCCTGTTCGATATCCGGTAATGGAATCAACACAGCACCAGGAATCTTAGCGATGTCGTATTCATTCGGATTGCGGACATCAATCAAGACAAAATCTTTCGCACCGCTATCGATTAAAGCTTTGAGTTCCGTCACCGTCATTTCTGCGAGCATACTTTGTTCTTCGGCTTCAGCCGCCTTAGCTTGAGGAATTCCACAGAACTGTTCGTAATCGATTAATTCTTCAATTATCGGACGTACGGGATTCGGGCGAAGTTTCAGCTCGCGGAACTTCATTTCTAGGGCATCATACAACACCAAGCGACCGCTGAGAGTAGTCCCTTTACCCAAGACTATCTTCACCGTTTCCGTCGCCTGAATCACCCCGATAATGCCTGGGAGGATGCCCAAAACGCCACCTTCGGCGCATGAAGGTACCATGCCTGGTGGTGGCGGTTCTGGGTACAAATCGCGATAGTTTGGGCCACCTTGATAATTAAAGACTGTGGCTTGTCCTTCAAATCGGAAAATCGACCCATATACATTGGGCTTGTCTAATAAGACACAAGCATCATTGACTAGATACCGAGTGGGAAAATTATCCGTACCATCGACGACGATATCATAGGGGCGGATGATATCTAGAGCATTCGCCGCACTCAGGGCTGTATTGTAGAGATCTACTTGACAGTAGGGATTGATTTCATGAATCCGATTTTTCGCCGATTCAATTTTGGGCTTACCCACCCAGGAGGTACCGTGAATGACTTGGCGTTGGAGATTGGAATGGTCAACTACATCAAAATCGACGATCCCAATTCGACCGATACCAGCCGCTGCAAGGTAGAGTAATAATGGCGAACCGAGTCCCCCCGTCCCGACACAAAGGACACTGGCGGCTTTGAGGCGTTTTTGACCCTCTAAACCAACCTCTGGGAGGATGAGATGCCGCGAGTAGCGAGCATATTCTTCGGGCAATAACTGGATTTCGTCCAGGTTCGGATTGAGCATAGCTAGGCTAGTTTAGTTAAAGCTGATGATGGTTGAGTTCAACTGCGATCGCCCAAGAGGTTTGGTATCTAGAAACTAGCACTCTGACCGTCGCCAATCGGTCTATAGTTACAGGTATCCAAAATTAGACACTGTTTTCCAGACTGATGGGATCTATTCTACCTCGATAACGTCTCGCCTAGAACATGGAGATGGTCTAAAATAAAGTACAGATGTGTCGTGAAGATGCCAATTAAACTATGCTTACCCTTATAGAGCAAATTAGCCAGAAGCTACCGTATATCTCTGAATCACGACTCCAACAAGTTTGGGAGCTAATCGACTCAGCCGAGTCTAATTCGGATGAGCAGCTCGATTTGCGTGGATTATTAAGGCTTTCTCCCAAAGATCGCGATAGGATTGTAGCGAAACAAGCTCAAAGCATTGCTCACTTATTTCAGCCCGGTTCGGAACTACTAGAGTGGTCTGACGAATATATCGAAGTTGAATAACATTTTAGAACCATTCTCTGCTGGTGAGATCGATCGACGGTAAGGAATGAGGATTAAATAACTTGCGTAGGTTGGGTTGAGCCTCGAAACCCAACACTCTGGGGATGTTGGGTTTCGAGGCTCAAC
>JANOPX010000067.1:0-38174 GCA_031422115.1 Chamaesiphon sp. VAR_4_metabat_408
GGCACAAGACCGCGCCCCTACACAATTAACCTGTAGGGGCGCGGTCTTGTGCCCGCCCTGGATCTATGCTAATTACTAATATTTCTATACTGGTGCAAGATATGAGTATGTCGATCGATCCAATCACGATCGAAGATCGAGGCATAAATTCGATTTTGAACCACGAGCGTATTCTGGTGTTTGACGACAATCCCTGACAATAGCAGTTCCCGTTCGATGGGAGTGTTGGCGATCGCAATTTCTGACTGTGCCCAGACTAGTTGATAGAGTGCTAGTAGTTGAGGAAATTGCTGACTTTTGGTAATGCGATCGCGGATGGTTCTTAGGTGTTCTGGCTCATCCTGGGATTCCCAATTATCGATTATCTGCGTCCGTACTAGCTGCTCGATCCACTCGGCTTCAGCGTTGGGAGGGATTGGTGCGGTACTATTGCGAATTAGCTTACAGAGCTTTTGGGTGAGGAATGGTTGTCCGTTCGTCCAGGCTAGGACTGCTTTGAGGATGGTTTGGGGGTTGGTGACTCGTTCTGCTAATCCTTGTAGTAATGGTTGGGCTTCGTGTTCTTTGAAGCCTTCTAGTTGAATGGATTGACCGATATTGAAGGGGGTAATTTGGGTATTGGTAATTAAATCGGCAGGGGTAGCGACACCGAAGAGGGCGAAAGTTAGGCGTTGATATTCGGGATTGAGGCTGCGCTGGTTGTAGCAAGAACGAATCAGGGCGAAGAAGTCATTGACGGGGAATTTTAAGCCCAAGACGCAATCGATTTCATCGATAAAAATGACGAGTTGGGTTGAGGGTGTACCGACTTCTACTAGCAGGACTAATTCGATAAATTCACTCAATCGCTGTACTGGAGAGAGATCCGCTCGATCTTGCCACCAAGTTTTGAGGTTGACTTTACCACGTAGCTCGAAATGTCGGCTTAATTCGGCGGCGATGCCCTTGTACCATTGTGCGGGGGTGACGGTTTCACTACCAATGCGGGTCATATCGATCGATGCACACCACATCCCCTCGTGTTGGAGATGATTTATCATCCGTACCATCAGGCTAGATTTACCCATCTGGCGGGGATTGAGGACGTAGCAAAACTCGCCACTTTTTAAGGCTTTATAGAGGTGTCTGTCGGCGGCGCGGACGACATATGTGGGTGCGTCCATCGGTAGGCTACCACCGACTTGATAGTCAAAGCTGGTGGGGGCTTCGGCACTGCGGAGCAGCTCATTTTCAAAGATTAGTTCGGATTGGGTGGCTTTGAGGATACCGAGGGTGTGGGAGAGTTCTTGGGTGCGTTCTAGGACTTTGTGTTCTAGGGTGCGGCTGTATTCGGTTAATTCATCTCTGGCTTGTTCGAGGGCAAGATTTTTGAGGGCTAGCTCTTGGGCGAACTGAATCCGCTCGGTTTCGGCGCGTTGGCGTTGGCTGATATCGGTAAAGGCGGCGATCGCATAGACGATTTGCCCTCGCTCGTCGAAGACTGGGGTTGCTGACACTTCTAGGGGGGTCGTCTTGTCAGCTTGGCGAATCTCTAGATCGCTAATGGTGATGCTCTCGCCTTGTAGTGCGCGGACGATCGGCTGCTCGTCAGTGGGGTACAATCGATCGGTTCCCGCTTGGTAAACTTGATAGGTTTCAGTCAATTGAGTAGTTGTGGACTCGGTGACGATGCCCTTGCCCAGGATTTGTTGGGCTGTCTGATTGGCGTAGTAGGGTTGACTATTGGCATCGATGACAAATACGCCGACTGGCATAGCTTCGAGAAATTGCGTCAGCCTGCGTTCGTTTTCACCCAAGGCGACGTAGAGTTGGGCATTTTGGATCGAAATTGCTGCTTGAGCAGATAAGATCTTGAGAACTTCTAATCGATCGGGTGTAAAGGCATCAGTGGTCAGATTATTCTCTAGATATAAGATCCCATTCAGGTTGCCTCGATCGAGTAAGGGGATGCACAGCACCGATTTGGCTTGGGTGGCGACAATATATGGATCGCGAATAAATTGTCCTGTCTGGGCTGCATTGTTGAGGACTAAACTTTCCTGGGTACGGGCGACATAGTTGACGATCGAGACTGATAGGAGCGGGATCTGGCTGTCAGCATCTACAGTGTCGATCGGGATCGATTTGAGGATATTAATATCATCGGTGTCTACTTTTCCTTCTGCTTCAATGACCCAATTATTGTCTCGATCGAGGATCAGAAAGCCCGATTGGGCACCAGCATTCTCGATCGCCACTTTCATTAATTGTTGCAGAAGATTTTCCAGCTTAATTTCACCGGAAATTGCTTGAGATGCTTTAAGAATAGTGTTTAGATCGAGAACTTCTCCATCAGATCCCGTGCTGGATATAGTCGTACTAAGTTTAGATTTACTTCGATCGGTTATGCCTAGTAAATATTGGGGATATTCCGCCTCTAACTGTTTGAGCTTGGCTTTTGCACCCCAAAGACTATAGCAATGATGAGCATTTTTGAGATAAAGTTGACCGATTTCTTCTCTACCTAGTAATAGGTAAAATTCAGCAGCTCGTTCGTATGCTAATGCTTCCTCATGAATATAGTTATACTTTTTAGCACCTTGAATCGCTCGTTCGTAAAGTTCTGCCGCTTGCCACTCTCGTCCTAAAATTCTGGCTTGTTCTGCTGCGACTAGATCGTATTTATTTTGATAATTCTCTGGGGTGATGTCCGCCCATTCTTTCATTCTCCGTTGATTCAGCAATACTTTTTTTAGTAATGGCTTTCGATCTGTTTTGTTACTGCGATTGACAATTGCTAACAGTGTGAGCGATTCATAAAAATTATGTTGAGGGATGAGGATAACACCACCTCCAAAAGATTTGTACTTATCACACACATTACTGTATTTGCTGGCTTTCTCAAAATATTTTAAAAAATATAGATTAACATACTTGAAAAGCACTTTGAAGAAAACCACATCGTATGTCTTTGAACTAATATGAAAATCTATTGCGCGATCGTAATCTTCCCATGCTTGGTCATTTAAAATAATATTGTAGTTACCAACCTCGATTAGATCGGAGCAGAAGTCTTTGCAAAAATTCAAATATTCGGCACCGAGTCGATCGTTATATTTTGCAAATAAGTTTATATATTTAGAAACTTCTCCTTGGATCGATTGTAAATTATTTCCGTCATAAAATAGTAAGCTGTAGCAATAGTTTGCAGCGGCTAAATTACTAAATGTTATCTCTCCATAGTCAATCCCCGTTTGAATTGCTTCACTCAAAGATTCGAGATCTGTATTAGCAGCATCCTTCCATTGTTTAATAAAAGCATGAAACATATGCAAAACTGTCGATCTCAGTTGTCGAACATTAAATTTATCTAATAATTCCAAAGATAATCGACCGAATTTATATCCTAAGTCAATATCCTCTACTGTTTCACACAAATAAGATCCATATAAAACGTATGCTACTGAAGATAATACAGAATTTCCATGTTCTAAATGAAGATTGATTAGATTGATAATAACCAAATGATATAAATTTCGATTTATTGAATAGGCAGGAGAAATCAAAGCTGACAAAATATTTATAGTTGCAAGTATATTCGGATCTGCAATCGGTGTCGAATTTTCTAAATCTTTAATTTTATTTGTATCCAATCGTAATTTTGTGCGACTTGATTCGATAGAAACCTTGTTTTTAGAGGGATTTTTGGATAGATTTAATCCTAACAATTCTAATATCTTTATTCCGCTATTAATGGCTGACTTTAATTCAAATTGAGAACGGTAAAAATTAATTTGCAGTTCATATACTTTGACTTTATCTAGGAGGCTATTGGCATTCTTCAAGACAATACTAATAAAATTTTTAGCAAGATGAAATTTACCATTCAAATACTGAGACTCTAGCGTTTCTAAATGAAGATCTAGCGTTAGTTGATAACTATTTTCCCAGCTATTGTCTGCTAATAGTTTTAACCCTGATTCTAAATATTTCAGCGCAGGTATATAAGCTGTTGATGATTTTGCTTTTTTTCCGGCTTGAAGATTTAATTTAGCTAGGTTATCTTTTTCTAATCGATCGTTAATTAAGCTCGAACCTTCATTAAGTCGATCGACAACTTCAAAAATATTGAACTGTATTTCTTCTGCTTCGATCTTTGCTAGCAGTAGACGAGCGATTTGTAAATTAAGTTGGGCTTTCTCTCGATCTGAGATTAAAGAATAGGCAGCTTGTTGAACTCGATCGTGTAAAAATTTGTAAGAAATATCTAGCTTATACTCGCTATTAGGTTCTGAATCGAAATTAGATAATGCTGATGAATCACACTGCTGTATAATATTTACCAAATTTGCTGCAAGAGCGGGTTGAAGTTCTTCAGCAGTAACTAGCAGAGATTTATTATTAACGATCGCTAGAGTTTCTAGATTGAATTGGTTGCCAATACAGGCAGCTAATTTGAGTATATTTTGAGCTTCTTCTGCTAATGTTTCAATTTTGGCAACCATCAGCTCGACTACATTATCGGCGATCGATACGCTCTCGATCTGCTCGATATTCCATTGCCAATAACATTGACGATCGTTAGCTAGCGGTTGAGATCGATCGAAGACTAATAATTTTTCTCGTTCTAAGGAATACAGCAGTTGAGTGAGAAAAAAAGGATTTCCTTCAGTCTTGCGAGTTAATAATTCAGCTAAAGGCTGAGAAAATTCTGCCGAGCAATTTAAGGTGTCAGCAACTAATAGATCGATCTGGCTGCTATCTAAAGGGTGAAGATCGATGCGATCGATCGGAACTTTTGCCGCATCTAGTTTCTCTGTAAAGTGTACTAATGGGTGACTGATACTAACTTCATTATCTCGATACGCTCCGACGATTAATAAATATCTTGTTTCGGAATCTAATATTAGTCGATCGATTAAATTTAGTGATGCTAGATCTGCCCATTGCAAGTCGTCGAGAAAGATAACTAAAGGATGTTCGGATCTACAAAAAACACCTAAAAATCTTTTGAATAGTAAATTAAATCTATTTTGGTTTTGAGTTCCATCTAATGGTTCTACTGGAGGCTGTCCGCCGATAATTTTTTCGAGGGTAGGAATTAGATCGATAATAATTTGACCGTTAGTTCCTAAAGCTGCGAGAATTTTTTGTTTCCAGGCTTGAATCTCGATTTCCGGTGCGCTTAATAGTTGTTGGATTAAGTCTTGAAAAGCTTGGGCGATGGCTACATAAGGAACATCTCGATTTAAGAGATCGAATTTGCCACTAATAAATTGTCCATTTTTCTGGGCAATAGGTTTGTGAATTTCATTAACTAAAGCAGATTTACCAACCCCTGAAAAACCAGCGATTAACATCATTCTAGTTGTTCCAGCACTGACTTTTGCAAAAGCAGTTAAAAGTTGAGCTACTTCTGCTGCTCTACCATATAGCTTCTGCGGGATATATAGCTTTGCGGCAATATCCTGACTTGCTAACGGAAATTGAGAGATTTGTCCGATCGTCTTTAATTGACGATCGCAGGTTTCTAAATCGGCGGTAATTCCCCAAGCACTTTGATATCTATCTTCTGGTGCTTTAGCTAACAACTTTCCGATAATATTAGCGATAACTATCGGAAGATTCGGAACGAGTTCGCGAACGGGTATTGGTTGTTGGGCGAGATGACAATGGACTAACTCCATTGGATCGGTAGTTGTAAAAGGAAGTCTATTTGTCAGTAACTCATAAAAAGTCACCCCAAGCGCATAAAAATCGCAGCGATAATCGATCGCTCGATTCATTCTACCTGTTTGTTCTGGGGCAATATAAGCTAAAGTTCCTTCGATTTGACGAGAGGGAGAAATCGATAAAAACTCTTGGGACAAACGGGTCGAAATACCAAAGTCGATGATTTTAAGTTGTCCTGTTTCGGTGTTGTAGACAATATTCGTAGGGTTAATATCTTTATGAATGATGCTCGCTGTATGAATTGCGGCTAAACTCTCAGTTGTCTTAATCGCGATCGAGAGAAAGTCGGCTAAGTTGAATTGTCCCTGAGATAGTAACGATTTTAAAGATATCCCATTAAAATCTTCTAACAGCATGACTAAACTATTTTCATGCCGCTGCAATCCATAGGCTTTAATTACACCATCGACATTCAAAGAACTAGTTATGTCGTACTCTTGCTGATAGCGAGTGAGTTCCTCTGGCGTAGGATAATTTTCTTTGAGGATCTTGAGAATAATCGAACGATTATCTGTGGTGAGGATCGCTCGATAAATTAAGGAATTAGCACTTTCGTAAATTTTGGCTACAATCTGATAGTTTAGCATTAGGATCGATCGTGTTTATATCCCATAGAAACGAGCGGGGTTATCCCAAAGAATCTTGCTGACAATTTTGGGATCGATCTGTTCTGCGAGTGCTACAGCTTTGTTGACAGCATGAATGTCGCGATCGAGATGTGGATAATCAGACCCAAAAATTAAGTTGTCTGCGCCAATATAGTCGATAATTCGATCGATATAAGGTTCGCAAGGCTCCATCTCAATAAAGCACTGCCGACGGAAATAATCGGAAGGTTTCATCTTGATATTATTTTTCACCTCCCAGTAGAGTTCTTCATACTCTTTATCAAGTCGGCACAGCCAATAAGGGAGCCAGCCGCAGCCTGACTCTAGAAAACCGACTCTAAGTCGGGGGTAACGCTCTAACACTCCCCCTTCAATCAATGCCAACAATGCCATCATCTGCTCCATTGGATGGGCGCAAGCATGGAGCGAAAAATGAGTATCAAACCGATCTGCGCCTGTAGCTGGCAGACGGCAATGGGCGGCAGTATGTATTCCCACGGCTATTCCCAGTCGTTCGCATTCCGCCCAGAATGGCTCATAAGCGGGATTGCTGAGGATTCGTCCTTTAACTGGGTTCGGGAGCAAACAGACAGCTCTCCAGCCAAATTTAGCAATTCTCTGTACTTCTGGCACCAGATCTTCAGGCTCGTGCAGATTAACTAGTCCTACTCCGCCGAGCAGGTGCGGATCGTAGCTACAAAAGTCCCTCAGCCAATTATTGTAAGCTAAGACAAATTCCTGTGCCAATTGGGGTGGCATAGAATCGATCGCTAATAACCATAACCCATACGTCGGGTAAATCAACGATCGATCGATTCCCATTTGCTGCATTGCCCTCACTTGAGCCTCAGCATCGAAGTTATTAGATAAGGACATTTTACCTTTAACTCGATCGGAGATCTGATGATAAATACTCTCACCTTTAATTGTTAAATCTGGTGAAGGAGCGAAGCTTTTATATGCAGGATTTAGGTATTTTCCCCAGATGTCAATCGGCTCGATCGTGTGAGCATCGGCATCAATGATTTTATATTCTTTGAACATATAAAGGCTTAGGAATTTACTATAAAAACATATTCTAATTTTGCAGGTTATTTACTCTGAGGATTTATTTAACCCAGGCTAGGAGTTTCTTCTTGTAGCTCGATTATCGCTATCGCTACATCGGTTAGAACAGATACCCGACTTCTCGAAGAAGTCGGGTATCTAGTAGTATTTTGGTTTTCCTAAATTGCCATGGAGATCGAGACAATCTCAGAAAGTTACGGGGATATAAGGATGAGGAGGCATTGAAATATTGGGATCTTTTTCATCGATCCAATCTTGCAAATCTCGATCTGAAAGATTAAAATCGGAGGGTCGTGGTGGGTATGCTATGAGGATAGTTTCTTTGCGATCCTTTAAATTACCTTCAAAATTATTAAAATCTACTTCGACCTTATAATCTTGGTAAAATGAGAAGTCACATCCACCAGCTTCAAAAACTTTTTTGATTTTATCTGAATCATTAGATAAGATTACCTCTCTAATTTCCTTTCCTGCTGGAAGCCAGGACTTAGCAACAATCTTAGACATCTTTCGACTCAAGGTACGTGCCGTGTCTTTCTGGTCTTCAGGGAGCGTATTAATGAAATCTTGTAATGACATTTTTCAACATTCTCCTTATTGTGAGTCTTATTGCATGGATTAGAGACTAAATATTCATTTGAATTATTTAGCGACTTTAAAGCGAAAGATATTGCAGAAACATATTGCTATTGTAGCAGTGAATCTTGGATTTATCAAACATTAAACTGTTTTGTATATTTCATTACTAATTATTGACAAAACAGCTTACATCCACATCGGGAAAGGATTGAGTAGATCTTCTGATAATGATGTTGACAACCATCCCATCTCTAGCGGTACTTCATATAGCCTGCCCGCACCGAATCGCTTCCACATATGGCGCAATCCTGGCACGATTACTTTGGCTACTCGCAGCCCGATATCGGGACGAGTTTGGTCTAAAACTAACATTTGCATATTTTTTTCTTCAACAATTTTTTGACAAAGCTTAACATCATCTAACAGATCGTTACTGGCAATTTGGTGATAATCGGTCAGTATTTTCGGCGTTAATTTGGGATCGGGAATTAAATACGGATGTTCGGCTAAAGTTGCCGTCGTCCACCATTCGATCGCTAAAGGATCTATGTATTGTGGATAGTGAGTTGTACCATCAGCATTGGCAGATAAAACGCTAGGTAATATTTGATTTAATTCAGTTAAAGCTCGACTCAGGGCGATCGTCGGATCGAAATGAGTACCATAGCCCAAGATAATATCTTCAACAGGTCTATTCTTGCGACGGGAAATAGCGGCGAAGGTAGGAATATTGAGATCGCTGGTGATATCTAGTACCCACAATTCTCGACCCAATTCTTGATAATATTGGTTCAAATCGCGAATATAAGCATCGTCAAAACTATCGAGATCCACTTGGGGTTTTTGCAGAAGGTTATACCACCAGATTGCCACACTATCGCGCTCTACCAATTCCATAAATCCTTGGAGGATGGCTTCTTCGATCGTATTTCCTGACGCGCAACCATTAGAATCTGCCCAACAATCTAATCGATCGCTTTGAGGATAGCCATAATAGCAGTAAGCTGTCGGTAAATATTTAAACTCTCGCTCGGTTAAAGACCAAACAGGTGTCCAATCAATCTCGCGTTCTTCATCAAAAGGTTCAGGGACTTTCTGAAACCAGCCTTCACATCGAGCATTCCATTCCGCTCTAGTGTCGTATTGGTGTTGACTAAAATTCATGCAAGTATTGGGATGAATTGCCTGTCCCAATTGTTGAAAACTAGCCAACGTTCTAATTTCATCGCCTTGAAATACGCCCGAATAACGCTCGATCGCTTCACAAAAACCACTTGCTCTAGCTTGAATATCCGTTCTCCCTTTACCAGCACTTCTACCCCCAAGATTCTTCCGTAGATTGTCGAAATCGTCAAAGCTCGTGACAAAATGATGTTTGGCAATATAAGTATGGTTTAAATGATGTCCTGGTAATTTAGTTAATTCCCGCACAATCCCAGTGATGGGACTAAGATGATGTTGATATTTGCTTAGAGTTTCTTGAGGAGAACAATAACGATGTCCGCCATCTGCGGTAAAATTTTTCTGGCGATGTCCCAATACGACGGGTAAAGGTTGGCGATCTAATTCTCGATCGATTTGTCCGCAACATGGACATTGAGGACGCTTCACGATCGCGTGCGATCGAGTCTGAAGAGTTAAGGTATCGTAAGTAATTAAAGTATTAGTTAACCTGTCGTTTTTACCTGCAACAATCCATTTGAAAACTTCAGTAGCCGCCATCCCTAAAGCAGTTTGTACGGTAGCGGGAAACAATGCTTGCGGAGCGATAGGTGCAATCGATCCAGCAGATCTTTGGACAAAACTGGCAACTGGTCGATTGTCTTGTAACCGACTAGCCAAACATTGCCAACAGGCAGTATATTGAGGATCGAAAATTGGGCCGAGCCAGATGATGGAACCAAATGGTTTGACTAATAGCCACGGTATTTGAGACTCGATTGATTTGCGATTGAATTCGGCTAAATTTGGCTGAAGATAATCGTCAATTAACACGATCGTTAAATCTGCTCGATCCGATTCAGTGGCGATTTGAATATGGAGAGCTTGCAAACTAGCCATAAAATCTGCTTTAACCGAATCGTTAACAGATTCAACGGTTATTTTTGTAGATGTCAACCGTTGGTAAGCTTGACTAGCATCGATATGCAGTCGATCGCACCAAGTAATTATATTAGCTGGCAGTAGCTCCGAGCGATCTACCAGATAACCCGATCTTTCCAGTTGAAATAAAGCAGCTTGAGCCTTAATGCTGACATCGAGAGCCACCTGAAAGAAACTAGCATTATCTCGATCGAACTGTTCTGTTTCCAGCACCTGTAATTGAATCGCATCGATAATATCGTCGCTACTGCGATCTCGATCGATTAAAGATGCAACTAGATATAACCAACGATCTTGCAGACAGATAGTGTCTCGCTCGGACAACAGAAATACGAGATCTGGGGCGATCGTGGCAACAGCATAACAGGATTTAAAATGTGGTCGATCGAGCATAGCTTTTATTCTTCAAGAAAAACTGCCGATACAATTTGCAGTTGGGAACATAGAGCGACAATCTGGTAGTCAGCATTAAGATCGATCATTTTGATACACCATAGAAACGAGCAGGGTTATCCCAAAGAATCTTTTGCACTGTTGCACTAGGTAGTCGATCCCGAAGGACTCGATCGATATCCAATACTCCTGGTGCATCTGCGTCGATCTGCCAATGAACGTGAGGATAATCAGAACCAAACAGCAAGTTATCGGTACCAACATCTTCAATGATTCGATCGAGGTAAGGTTCTGAAGGCTCAAACGTAATAAAGCACTGGCGACGGAAATATTCTGAAGGCTTCATCTTCACATTATCCTTAACTTCCCAGTAATGGCACTCGTACTCTTCATCCATCCGCCACAACCAATATGGTAGCCAGCCACAGCCTGACTCCATAAATCCGACTTTGAGTTTGGGGTGACGTTCTAACACCCCACCTTCAATTAAGGCGAGCATCGCCATCATTTGCTCCATCGGATGAGAGCAAGTACGCAAGGCAAACCGAGTATTAAACCGTTCTGCTCCAGTACTGGGTATCCGGCTATGTGTACCTTCATGAATACCGACGGCTATCCCCAACTCTTCGCACTCTTGCCAAAAAGGTTCGTAAGCGGGGTCACTTAGCAATCTGCCCTTGACCGGATTCGGTCGCAAACATATGGCCGTCCAGCCAAATTTGGCGATGCGATGCAGTTCCGGTAACATTTCTGCTGGATCGTGACGATTGACAACGCCGATCCCTTGAAGCCGCTGTGGTGCATCGCTACAAAAATCTCTCAACCAGTTATTGTAAGCACGGGTAAAAGCTCCCGCGACTTGGGGATTCATGGTATCGATCGATTGAATTGCCAGTCCTAGCGTCGGATAAAGAAAGGAAACATCGATTCCCATTTTCTCCATGCTAGTCAGGTGAAGCTCATTAGTAAAGCCATTGAGCCGCGCCTGCGGATGAGCCGTCACGATTTGCTTAGTCCAGTGGGCGATAACTTCAGGAGAAACTTTGGCATAAATTGGCTCGCCTTGAATTTTCATGTCGGATGACGGGGCAAAGCTTTTATATGCAGGTTCTAAGTATTCGCCCCACATATCCAGCGGCTCAAATACATGAGCATCAGTATCAATAATTCGATGATTTTTGAGCATATCGGCAATTATCCAAGTTTAAAATTGATGATTTTGAAAGATCGATTACATCCACATTGGAAATGGACGGGTGTCCAATCGATTTGCCGATCTTTATCAAAAGGTGCTGGAACGCGCTGGAACCAGCCAGAACAAGATCGATTCCATTGGTGGCGGTCTTCGTATTGCTCTAGGCTAAATTGCATACAGGCATTGGGATGAATGGCTCGATCGACCATTTGTTGATAACTATTCGTTTGCCGAATTTCATCTCCTTGAAATACATGAGAATATCGCTCGATCGCTTCACAAAATCCACTAGCCTTAGCTTGCGAGTCCGTTCGCCCTTTACCCGCACTTCTGCCGCTAATATTTTGCCGTAAGGAATCAAGATCGTCAAATATAGTAGCGAAATGATGACTTGCTATATAGGTATGAATTAAGCCCTGGGGGTCTTGCTGGCTCTTCCTCAGCCCTCGAATAATGCCTGCGATCGGACTGATGTGGTGCTGATATTTATGCAGGGTTTCTGTGGGCGATACGCACCGATGCCCGCCGTCGAGAGTAAATGTCTTTTTGCAGTGTTCTAAAACGATCGGCTGAGGTTGAAGATTTGCGATCGATCCACAACTCTTACACTGGGGGCGTTTGGTTAGAATGTGAGATTGAATTTCGACAGTCAGGGTATCGTAAGTAACGATTCGTCCTGCCAGATCCAAATTTTCACCGCTCACGATCCACTTAAAGAGATCGGTAGCTGCCATATTTAAGGCGATTTGGCGAGTAGTAGCCAGAGATCCCAGTGGGGATAATGGGGTGATGGAGCGATCTTGACTTGCAATAAACTGTTCGATCGGTCGGTTCTGTTGCAAACGTTGAGCTAGGCATTGCCAGCAGCCTGTTTTTCCAGGCACAAACAGCGGCCCGATCCAAACGATGGTTCCTAGTGGTTTAACTAGCATCCAGGGGCGCGACTGGGTTAAGGCTCGATCGTTTAAGGTTGCTAAACCATTAGTGAGATAGTCATCAGTCAAGATAATTTCGAGATCGCCGCGATCGACAACTTGAATATTTAGGGATTCAAGGATAGTTTTAAATTCAGCCGTAGGCAGGTTGGAGCCAAACGATTCGATCGATACACTGGTGGTTTGCAACTGCTGGGAGGCAAAGTAAGGATCGACTTTTAAGTGTTCGCAGAAGATAACGAAATCAGATGTCAATAAATCTTCACTTTCGAGATCGCTTTCAGTAAGATACCCATGTTGCTCCATCCACATCAAAGCATAGTAAACTTCAGCCGCAGCTACTTTCGCTTGCAGCAGATCGACGATCTCGTCAACTGTTCGATGTCCGTTAAGTAATGGTATTAATAATTCAGATAGGCGATCGCTTAATAAGACACTATTTCTCTCGGTTAGCAGAAATATATCTGGCAATGCTGCAAGCTGAATCGATTGAAAACAATGCTTTAATTTTGGTCGATTCAACATATCACACCGCTCGATAGTCGATTATTTATGTTGCACTGTTCGAGTGCTAATCCCTCTTATGGTCTAAGATAGCAATCCCGAATAATTTTCAGGATTGCTATTAAGCTGTCGAACATTTAAAACACTCTTTTTTTCCTCTACAACCCTTGTGGTAAGGGATTCAGTCAAAAGATTTAGATGACAAACAGCTTACTCGATCTAAAAATATGCTTTTCTTTTTAACTCGATCCAGATTCAATCCGATCTAAGCTCAAAATTTAGCAAGTGTAAGGTATCCAGCGGCTAAATTCAAATGGCCGCCAAGGTGCAGAGTCTGGTGGACTAGCTAGCCAGGAGCGTAATTGATCTTCAGTCACCTTATCGTGCTCAACATTTTGAGGATAGGGTATTTTGAAAATCAATACGTAAGGTGTACTGGGGTCAGGGTTCTCAACAATACTGCCAGCAAATGCTCCCAGTGGATATTCATTTGGCTGAGGATTTGGGTCTACCTCGAACAAAGAGAGTTGAGACTCCTCTACTGTTACAACTCCTTCTTTTACAAGCATCTCTCGAAGTTTATCCTGTTCTCCAAGAAATATTGCTTTAATTTTTTCTCCCTCCGCTCCTGGCAACCAAGAACGAGCAATCAAATGAGAAAGTTTTTTATTGCGAACGAGGAGATCTAATAGTGCAGGTCTTACTGGAGCTGGTGTACGATCTACTGAATCAGTTGGAATATTTGTCTCTAGTACATTTAGATTAATTTCTTCTATATTTTGCTCTGGAGAAAGTTTAGTTAAATTCAAAAGATTAGACATTGATATTTCCTCTTTAAATTAGATAACTTGAAGCTGGCACGATCGATGATTTATTGAGTTGTAAGCAACAATTCAGTTCAATCAATCTCATTCTACTTAATTCATAGACAGAGTTGGATTGATTTTTCGAGAGTCACATACAACCATGTATCCTAAAGCTTATTGAATGATTTAACTGTTGCAAATGATACAATAACTATAAATTTTGTCAGTTATTATCCTTCATCCATTTTAACACATCAATCGTGATTTCCTTGACACCTCGATCGAAAAAGAATTTGGTGGCACTTAAAAGGTCAGACATTGATATTTCCTCCTGAAGTTGGATGACTTGAAAAAAACTGTTGATACAATTGACAACTTAGTGTCTGGCGTTCGCGATCGAGTTTAATCAATCCCATGCTACTTAATTTGTAAGATAAGATAGGAGTGACTCGTGCAAAGTCAGAGGCACTAACGATCGATTGAAGTACGCTGGCTAATTCCGGCTGTGCTTCTAGAGTTACCCAATGACGCTGCAAATGATGGTGATAAATTCCGGTAGGCGTGGCGGCAGTTTCTAGCAGTTGCGCTAGAGTTATGTCGCCACGACTCAGATGATAGAAGGCAATATTCACCAGTGCGGGATGTCCCCCCACCAGCTCCATTAGTTGCCCAGCATCTACTCCATCGTCCCAGTCGAGTCCGTAGCATCGAGCTAACTGCTGCACTTCCTCTAGTGAGAAAGTATCTAACTGAATCGGCAATCCCACATTAAACGGGGATTGGTTGAGCTGAAGGGGAATGTAAATCTCCGTGGAGTGAACCACAATTAGGCGGAGCTTTTGCCAAATCGGGAGGATTTTGGCTAGTTCGTACCAAGAGCGCAGCAACGGCAAAAAATCATGGGCGATCTGCGGATGCTCGAAAATTTGATTCAGCTCATCGAATACCAATACCAGCGGAGTAGAAATTTTATCTAGTAAATAGTGTTGGAAGTAGTCAGTACAGCTAATTTTGCTGCCGAGATCTTCATCCCAATACTCGTCGAGCATCGGTTTGAGTCGGAGCTGACGAGCTACATTCGTACAGATACAACGCAAAAATCGATCGAGATCGCTCACAATCGATTCGTCAACTTGCGCGAGATTGAGGCTGACAGTATGGTAGCCCAAGCTTTGCGCCGATGCCAGTACCCTTAGTAGCAGGGATGTCTTACCCATTTCTCGCGGTGCTTTGATCCGTACCAATGCTCCTGGCTTGCTAATTTCTCGATCGATCTGCGCTTCAAATGGGGTGCGCTCTAAATAAAATGGCGAGCCGAGCGGAACTGCACCATTGGGGTAGCGAGGTAATGTGTCTAGCGGCAGAAAATCATTGGTGAAGTTTGTCTCAAAGACGATCGATTCGTTCCCACCAGTACAAATCGACTCAGGCTGGAAAGTCTGCGGCGATCCAATATCTACTGTTGAAATTTCTCGCCAGTCTAATTCTAGTTTCCGACAAAGTTCTTCAAAAGTCGTGTAGTCAACAGCTTTGCCAGTCAGAAATTTATTCACTGTAGCGAGTGCAAAGCCGACATCCTCAGCCAAAGAGCGTTGGCTGGGAAAGCCATTGCGGTTGAGTGCCAGTCTGACTCGATCGATGCAATTCTCTTGAACTCTGAGGGATCTGGGCATAGCACCTCTGACAATCGACACTTCAATCTTACAGGATATTTCACAATTTAGGTAGTCTTAGAATATACATAAGTTATAAATAAGTTAGTCATTCTTAGGTGCGAATTTAGTCAGCAGTCGAGTTTGATAGATGTATCGAATGCGCTCGAACCGAATCTAATCAAGATCTACTGGGAATCGATTATGCAACTACCTTTAGGCCCCCAAACCCCCGCTTTTGTCCAGCTCACGCGCTGGATTTTTAGCCCGATGTCATTCATGGACGAATGCGTTCGCCGCTTTGGAGACATGTATACCCTCAATATGGGTAAAAATAATCTAGTCTTTGTCAGCAATCCTCAAGCCTTGCAGCAACTTTTAACTCAAGATACCAGAGCAGATTTTCATGCTCCAGGGGATCTGAACGATTTATTCAAATTCTTGCTCGGTGACAATTCGGTAATTTGCTTGAGTGGGGCACAACATCAACGTCAACGACAGTTGATGATGCCACCATTTCATGGCGATCGAATGCGAAGCTATAGTGATGTCATCAATCGAGTCACGACGGAAACGCTCGCGCAAGTCCAGATCGGTCAAACTTTCGACGTGCGGAAGACAACCGAATCAATCACCATGCGGGTAATTATGCAAGCGGTGTTTGGAGTAGATCGAGGAGAGCGCGCGGAACAACTAGCACATCTATTAAGCGAACTGCTCGATCGCGGCGGTTCTCCCCTGAGTGTCTCGATGTTATATTTTCCGATCCTCCAACAGGAATGGGGTGGCATCAGTCCCTGGGCGATCCAAATGCGCTCTCAGCGAGCGGTAGATGCCTTAATCTACGCCGAGATCGCCGAACGTCGGACTCACCCCGATCCCTCCCGTACCGATATCCTCAGCCTATTAATGGCGGCGCAGGATGAAGCGGGTGAATCGATGACCGATGTTGAATTGCGGGATGAATTGATGACGCTGCTGTTTGCCGGACATGAAACAACGGCGACAGCTTTAGCGTGGGCATTATATTGGCTGCATAAATTACCAGCCGTCAGGGATAAACTAGTAGCGGAACTCGATGACTTGGGCGCAGATCCAGATGTTAACGCGATCGTCAAAGCACCCTATCTCGAAGCTGTTTGTAACGAAACCCTGCGGATTTATCCGGTAGCAATGTTGACTTTGCCTAGAGTTAGCCTCAAATCTGTGATGCTTGCCGGATGCGAAATACCACCAGAGACAATGGTAATGGGATCGATTTATTCAACCCATCAGCGAGCAGATTTATATCCCCAACCACAAGAATTTCGCCCAGAACGCTTTCTAGAGCGACAGTTTTCTCCGTTTGAGTTTTTGCCTTTTGGTGGTGGTGCCAGACGCTGCATCGGTAGTGCGTTTGCAATGATGGAACTGAAACTTGCCCTTGCCAAAATCCTCTCGCGATGGGAACTGGAATTGGTAGATAAGCGGGATATCCATCCCAAACGCCGAGGTTTGGTTACGGCTCCCGAACGCCCGATTCAACTACTGGTAAAAAGTCAGCGATCTGCGCTCGATCTCCACCGAGTTCACGTAATCGATCGCGGAGCGTTCGCCTAGCGAAATCCCTAGAAATCCCCCCTAGCCCCCCTTAAAAAGGCTATGCGTTACCCGCAGATCTTACATGTGGTGTGGGTAGCGGGTTCGACTGGTAGGGGCAATTCATGAAAAGGACATACCAGTCGAACCCGAACCCCTTCAAACCCTTGCTAGATCGTCACGTAACTTTTCGTCGCAAATATTACACGATCTGTGGGTAATGGATAGCTTAAAAAGGGGGGAACCGGATCCGGAAGTCCCCCTTTTTAAGGGGGATTTAGGGGGATTTAGATCTACGATCGGAGCCAGTAAGACTTTTCAGACACCTTCCCATTAATTGGACATTACATTTTATTTCAACATTAATTGTTAGATTTTTATTCTATTAATCAAAGTCTAACAATCAATCTAATTTCAGAATAAATTTACTCTTAAAAATATCAGTAACAACTATGCTAAAACGACTTTTTATCCTCAAACTTGCTTGGCTCTTATCCTGCTTGTTACCGCTGCCAGTCTTGGCACAAAGTATCGAGGGGATAAATATCTTTGGTGATAGCCTGGTAGATAATGGCAACGCTTTTAGAGCCACTCAGGGACAAGTTCCGCCCAGTCCGCCTTATTTTAACGGACGTTTTTCTAATGGCCCTGTTTGGGTCGAAGGTTTTACCACCGAGTTAAAATTACCAGCCGGAACGACGAATAACTTCGCAGTGGGTGGAGCCACCAGCGGCACGGGCAATACAATTGATGCCGCACTTCCAGGTTTGACGACTCAACTCGATGCCTTTTTACTCCTCTCACCTACAGTCAATCCCAACCAGTTATTTGTCATCGCGGTGGGTGCGAATGACTATCTCGGCGGCGGTATTACCAATCCCGCGACGGTAGTTGGCAATATATCCACGGCTAGTCAAAGGCTAATAAATGCTGGAGCGCAGCAAATCCTCGTGCCCAATCTTCCCGATTTAGGTAAGATTCCGGCTGGTGCGGCAGATCCAGTGCAAAGTGCCGGACTTTCCCAATTAACAGCAGCACACAATAGTGGCTTGAGAACATCTCTGCAAGCTCTGTCCCAACAGAATCCCAATGTGTCGATTGTGCCGACCGATACGGCAGCATTATTTAATGCCATCATTACCAACCCCGCTCGATTTGGCTTTACTAATGTCACTCAACCTTGCTTGAATATCACCACTGGGGCTGTTTGCGCTAGTCCCGATACTCTATTCTTCTGGGATCCACTTCACCCTACTGCTGCGGGTCACAGGCTGATCTCTGCTTTTGCTTTAGATACTGTTACGGCGGGACGATCGATCGCCGCTCAGACTGAGATAGCTTTAGGTAATGCCAACCGTCAAACCCGCGATATTAACGGTCGGTTACTCGCACTACGAACTACCGCGCGTCCGATAAATGGACAGGTCGGTGTATTTGTCAATGGTGACACGAATTTTGGCGATCGATCTGCCACCACCACCAACACGGGTTTTAATATCGATACTAAAGGTTTTACAGTCGGTGCCGATTATCCAGTTACTCAGAATCTCGCGATAGGTTTAGCGGTGAGTTCTGCAAGTACTAATAACCAATTGAATGATAACCGAGGTAATGTTGCAGTTAGCAGTACCGCTGTCTCTGTTTATGGCAACTATACTCAGGACAAATTCTACACCGATGCCCTGATTAATTATGGTTGGAACAGCTTTAGTATCGATCGCAATATTCAGGTACCAGGTTTTACCCAAGCCAATGCTAAACCTAATGGCAACCAATTATCATTGCGAATAAATAGTGGCTACGATTTCGGCTCCAATAATGGCTTATCATTTGGGCCAACAGCGGGAATTCGTTATACCAAAGTCAATATCGATGGCTACACCGAGCAAAACGGCGATATCTTAAATCTCAAAGTCAATCCCCAAGAGTTAGACTCGTTGATTTTTAATATCGGTGCTCAAGTATCCTATCCATTTAAAACTTCCTTTGCGACGATCTCACCTTACTTTGCTGCTAATTTCGAGCATGAATTTGCTCAAAATGGTCGGCAGATCTCGACCGAACTCGTGACTCAACCTGGGATTGCCATCCGCACGAGAATTGGTGCGAACGATCGAGATTTTATCCGCTTGAGTACTGGCTTCCAAACGCAGTTTACCAACAGTTTATTTCTCAATTTGGGTTATGAAACGATCGTCGGTAAAGATAACTTTCGCGATAATTATCTCAATGCCACAGTCCGCTATCAATTTTGATCGGGCTACAAAGGTCGGATTTGCTAAATCGCGCTTCTTATCGTGAGAGGCTGTTTGAAAAGTTATTTTTAATACACAGACCCTAGAAACCCCCCCAACCCCCCCTTGCCAAGGCTACCGTGTATACACAAGTCCGTTTGAGTTGCTGCATAGTCCTTTTACCCCACCCCAACCCTCCCCTTGGAAAGGGGAGGGAGCTGAAGCCCCCCTTGGAAAGGGGGGTTGGGGGGGTAAATCAATCGAAACTGAATTCTAGCCAACTTGTGTATACAGGGTAGCTTGCCAAGGGGGGGCTTTGCTCCCTCCCCTTGGCAAGGGGAGGGCTGGGGAGGGGTAAACAACCTACGTAGCAATTCAAATGAATAGACAGGCGGACTTTGGATCGCAAGCGGCGGTTTTAACCGCTGTAAGTGTAAGTAACAACTTCGGTTACATAAGTCAGTCACAAGTTAGTCATTCGTAGTCTCGAACTCAGATAGGAGTCGAGTTAGATGGATGTATGAGATGCAAACCAGCAGAATTTGAGCTATGTTACATACCATCATCGACGCACTAGATCGAGTCATCCCATCGTTGGTACAGCCGCTGCCGAGGAGCATCGTACCGACAGACGAGACACAACACAAACACACTAATTGCCTGTGTGCCTGTCGTGGGAATTTTCCCCATCAGAAACTACTCATGCCAGACTACAACCTCACTTGGTCGATTCTAGAGCGAGATGGATCTCAATGTAGTCAGGAGGTGAGTGCTGAAATGGTGACAGCCTGGGAAGCCGCCGGAATTAATTGGCAGCAGCGGGCAGTCATCAATCTCAAAGTGGCATCTAAAGAGCTGTGGACGCATCGCAAGCTACGCCAGGATGGCAGCCTGCTGATGGGATTAATGCTGCACGATGATGGGTTTGGTTCGTCCCGCATTCTCCTGTCTGGCTATCTCCAACAGCATTTTCCCGCTGGTTATTATGTGGCAATTCCCGATCGACAAATCGGCATTGTCACGCCACGCAATCTCTCAGTTAGCGAACGAAAAGATACTCAAGATTTGCTCCAATTTTATTACGATTTAGCATCTGTACCGATCGGTTCCCAGCTACTCGCCCCTGAAGATCTCATTCCCCAACATTATTGCTGGAACTAGCGGCATTCGTTCGCGGAGCCTCTAAGATTTTTTCATCCGATCTAATGCAGGACACCTCAAATCAGCAGCGAAGTTCCCAAAAGACCTAAGTAAATATACTTGGCATCCCCCAAAAGTCAACAAGGATTACTCTCTTTTGTCAACTTACTATCGAGACGTTTTTCAGATGTTTATTTTGAGAGAGATCTCTAAGATATAAACGATCGAGTTAACAAATCGATCGCGAAAAAATCACCAATAAAATTATGAGCATCGTGCCCCTGCGCCATCCCCTTGCCAAGGGGATGGCTGGGGAGGGGTAAACAACCTATGCAGTAAGTCACTCAAAAGTTAGTCATTCTCAGTCTCAAACTTGGTTAGTGGTGGAGTTAAATCGATGAATGAGATCCAAACAAGCGCATAGTCGAGAACTAAAATGCAATTATTGAATATCGATCGGCGAATTCAACGCTGGATTTACTTTGCGGCTTTAATTTTCTGCGCGACTCTGCTCGTAGTCTTTTTGCAGCACAGATCCTCGTTCCAGCCGTCGGTGACAATACCCAAACAGATCGAAATAGCTCTGACTGGCGAACCGATTCAAGCGATTCCGCGAGAAATCCCAATTAATCTACCGAAAGTAACTTTGGGTGAGAAATTATTTCGAGACGTGCGCTTGTCTACAAATAATCAGAAATCTTGCCTCAGTTGTCACAGTTTTAGTTTGGGTGGAGCCGATGGTCTTGCCCATTCGATCGGCATCAATGGCATCCCGACTGAAGTTAATACCCCAACGGTGTTTAATGCGCGGTTCAACTTTCGACTCAATTGGAACGGCCAATTTACCAATCTTGACGATCATCTCGATGCGCTGATGAGCAATCCAAAGGTGATGGGCGTTCAGTGGCCAAAAGCAATCCGAGCGTTGGAACAGGTGCCAGAATACAGGCAGCTATTCGATCGGGTTTATCCAGATGGATTGACTCCCACCAATATTAAAGATGCGCTCGTCGCCTATGAGTTGTCGCTCAATACGCCAAATGCGCGGTTCGATCGCTTTTTGCTCGGCGATAAACAGGCATTGACAGCCACCGAAATAGAGGGATATCGGTTGTTTAAAGCCAATGGTTGTATCAGTTGTCATCAAGGGGTGAATGTTGGTGGCAATATGTTTCAACCCTTTGGGATTATGAGTGACTATTTTGCCGATCGCGGTCGGATGACTCCAGCAGATTTAGGTCGCTTCAACGTTACTAAAAATGAAGCCGATCGCCATCTATTTCGCGTTCCGAGTCTGCGGAATGTCGCGCTGACTGCGCCTTACTTTCATGATGGTTCGGCCAAGACATTGGAGGAAGCGATCTCCACGATGACCAAATATCAACTCGGTCGCACCCTGCCCACCGAACAGATCGCCGCGATCGCCAAGTTTTTACGTACCCTCACTGGTGAGTATCGAGGCAAGCCTTTATGAGATCGGTTTTCTACGACAAAATCTTAGCACCCCTGAGATCTGGTTTCCGCCCCAACCGCGATTACTACTCACAACTGTTTTTAGCACGAGGCGGTTATCTGTTGCCCGCTGTGCTGGTGGTATTAGTCATTCTGTGGGTGAAGTCATTAGCGATCGATATCGAGCGTCACAATCGATATTTGGGTCATTTGCGCCAAATTCAAACCTTAGATGCGCGGATCGATCGAAATGTCTTGCAGGTACGGGATGGACTTCTCACTTATTACGACCCAATTGTCAACGATTTAGCCCAGATTAAACAATTACAGACCGATCTCCAGCGCACGCCTAATTTTGTGGACGCGGATAGTCGGAAAGAACTGGATCGCCTGTTGCAAAAACAGGCCGCTCTTTGGCAGCAGAAAGAAGAGTCGATCTTCAAGTTTCAATCGCAAAATGCGGTTTTAATTAACTCGTTGACATATTTCCCGATCGCCATCGCTGAGATCGCGGCCAAAAGTACCACAGCTCCCGCCCTGAAGGATCGGTTAAATACCCTGCTGCGAGATATGTTGTTGTTTAATCTCTCCACCGAGAAAACCTTAATTCCGCAGATCCAACGAGAAATTGCCCAGATCTCCACAGATGTGACTCCCACAACTGAGGGGACGACGATTAAAATGGCCCTGAATCACGCCCAAATTATTCTAAATAAACGCGATCGAGTCAATGATTCTGTCAAGTCGATCGTTGAATTGCCCACTGCCCCTAGCAGTGAAAATCTGGCGATCGTCTATAATCAACGCTATCAAACCGCGATCGACACAACTAACAACTATCGACTCTGGTTTTATTTGCTATCGATCCTGCTGCTGCTGGGGACTGCAACTTGGATCTTGCTGACGATCGGAGCCTATGCCGCAGCCACCGCCCAAGCTGAGGAAAAATATCGGAGTATCTTTGAAAATTCCGTGACGGGGATCTGTCAGACAACTCCCGACGGTCGTTTTCTCAGTGCCAATCCCGGATTAGCAAAGATCTATGGCTATGAGTCCGTCGCCGCTTTAATGGCAAACGTGACAGATATCGATCGACAGATTTTTGTATTTCCAGAGCAACGGGCAGAGTTACTGCGGTTGCTGCAAACACAAGGAGCGGTGGCAGATTTTGAGGCTCAAGTTTACCGTCAGGATGGCACGACGATCTGGACTGTGGAAAATATCCGGTGCGTGCGGGATGGGAGGGGTAATTTACGCTACTATGAAGGCACCGTCACCGACATTAACGCCCGCAAACAAGCCGAAGCAGCCCTCCAAGAAGCTAAACTTGTAGCGGAAGTTACCAACCTTGCGAAGAGCCAGTTCCTGGCGAATATGAGCCACGAATTACGCACGCCGTTGAATGCGATCATCGGCTATAGCGAGATGTCGATCGAAGAAATTACCGATCTGGGCATCCCCAGTTTGGTACCAGATATCCAAAAGATCCACGGTGCGGGGCAGCATCTCCTAGGACTGATTAATAATATCCTCGATCTGTCTAAAGTCGAAGCTGGGAAGGTCGAACTCTTCCTCGAAACCTTTGAGATCGAGCCATTGCTAACCGAGATCGCGGCGACGCTGCGCCCCCTAGTGATGAAAAACCACAATACCTTAGTTATCAACTGTCCGCCCGATCTTGGCTCCATGCACGCGGATATCACCAAACTACGGCAGAGCCTGTTCAACCTGTTGGGTAATGCCAGCAAGTTTACCGAAAATGGCACGATTACATTAGGCGTAGAGCGAGAACCAACGGGTTGGCTCGCTTTTTCGGTCGCCGATACCGGAATTGGGATGACTCTAGATCGACAGGCAAAGCTATTTCAGTCCTTTACTCAAGCCGATGCCTCCATCACCCGCAAGTATGGTGGCACGGGCTTGGGATTGGCGATCGCGCAGCAATTCTGTCAGATTATGGGCGGCGAGATTCAGGTGGCTAGCACCCCAGGCATAGGCACAACCTTTACGATTCGCTTGCCAGATCCAGTCCAAACAATCCCACCGGAACCAGCTAGTCAAAATGAGGATCGACCAAATACTAGTACTACTCTGAGTATCTCAGTTCCTGGTGCTAGTACCATCCTGACGATCGATGATGACGCTAATGCACGGGATCTGATGCAACGCTTTTTGATTCGATCGGGATATAACGCGATCGCCGCAGCCAGCGGAGTAGAAGGACTACGCCTTGCCAAAGAACATTTACCCGCAGCCATTCTGCTAGATGTCAAGATGCCCGATCTAGATGGGTGGGGAGTCTTGAGTCGGCTCAAGTCCGATCCCGATCTCGCCAATATTCCCGTGATGATGGTCACAATTGAGGGCGATCGTGCCTTGAGCAGTGCCTTGGGAGCAGTTGATTATCTGGTCAAACCTGTTGACTACGATCGGTTGATGACGCTGTTGGAGCCATACCAGACCAACTCAGCCCCCACATCCGTGATGGTAGTAGAAGATAACCCCGAAAATCGGGAGATGATCTGCCGCCAACTGACCAAAGCCGGGTGGAGAGTTTTGGCAGCCGAGAACGGGATCGAGGCACTAGCAGTCATGCAGACAGAAGTACCTGGAGTAATTCTGCTAGATCTGATGATGCCCCAAATGGATGGATTCGAGTTTCTGCGCCAACTCCGCCAACATCCGCAATGGCGATCGCTGCCCGTAATCGTCCTCACCGCCAAAGACTTGAGCACCGAAGAACGTCAGTGGCTAGACAGCCAGACTCAGCGCATTTACCAAAAAGGTGCCGGGAACAAACAAATCCTCGACGAAATCCGCACTTTAATCGCATCACATTCTTCCCCGTAACGCTCCGTTCCAGTTCCGCCAACGATTGAAATCGTGGCTAGTGGTGCAAAGTCCGCCTACGCGGACTGGTTAATTAGTAGGGGCAATTCATGAATTGCCCCTACAGGTTGGAAACCAGACCGCCCAAACCCTTGCAAAATCATCAGATCCTGGATGTAAAAATGCTCCAACCTCGCCAAGTGCAGCACACATTAATGGCATACTTACGCCACGAACTCTGTACGCCGATCGATGCCACGATCGGTTACAGTGCCATGCTGCTCGAAGAGCTACAGACACAACCAGACTCAATCTTCGCCGCCGATCTCCGCAAGATTCATGGCTGTAGTCAACAACTATTGACACTGGTAACTACAATCCTCGACCCGGTGCAACTAGAAATGAGCCAGATCGACGGCGAACTAAGTCGGTTTGGTGCCGAGCTAAGGATGGAACTGCTCACGCCATTAAGCACGATTATCGGCTACTGTGAGCTGCTCTTGGAGGAAGCTCCCGCCGAATTAATTCCCGATCTAGACAAGATCCACACTGCGGCTCATCAGTTGTTGAGCCTAGTAAATGATATCGTCAATCTTGCCCAGCAACAGTTACAGACGTTGACCTCACCCACAGCTACTCCACCTCAAATCTTACTAGAACATTCAGCCACCGCCACCATCATGCGGAGCGCGACCACTATACTTGAGACTCTCGATCGAGAGTCTACCATCCCGCAATCACAGGGGGGGATGATTTTAGTCGTTGATGACAACCCGACTAATTGTGACTTACTCTCGCGCCAATTAAAACGGCAAGGTTATACAGTCACGACAGCCAACAGTGCCAAACAAGCCCTCCGCCTACTGAAAGCGATCGCTTACGACTTGATTTTACTAGATGCGATCATGCCAGAGGTCGATGGGTTGGAGTTACTCCAGCAGCTCAAACAGGACGATCGATTCAAGCACATTCCCGCGATCGTGATTTCGGCACTAGAAACGATCGATGTTGCCGTCAAGTGTATCGAACTCGGTGCCGAAGACTACTTGCAAAAGCCCTGCGATCCGATCTTGCTCCAAGCCAGGATTGCTACAAGTCTAGAGAAAAAGCGACTGCGCGATCGGGAAATCCTCTACCGCCAACAAGTAGAACACCTAACCGCAACAGCAGCAGCGATCGAAGAACGCAACCGCATCGCCCGTGAGATTCATGACTCCTTGGGACATTCGCTGATGGCTTTAAACGTGCAGATGCAGGCTGCCGCGACATTGTTGCTAACCGATCCCACTCAAGCCCAATCATTTCTGACTCAAGCCCAGCGTTTGGGTAAAACTGCCATGCAGGAAGTCCGAGAATCTGTCAGAGCACTACGGACAGACGAACGCACCGAACAGCCTTTCGCCGAAAAGATCGCGGCTTTGGCAGAAGAGTTTCGGCAAGTTACGGGGATTACCCCAAACATTTGCCTTCAACTGACACAACCTTTGTCCTTTTCCGTATCGAAAACCCTCTACCGGATCGTCCAAGAATCATTGACAAATATCTCCAAATATGCAGAAGCCACTCAAGTGCAAATTCACTCGATCGCCACCGAGCAGCGGATCGACTTAAAGATTACCGATAACGGTCGGGGATTTAATTCTCACCAGCAAACAACCGGATTTGGACTACAAGGGATGCAGGAACGAGTCGCCGCTCTCAACGGCAAGTTTCACTTAACAACCTCACCCGGATCTGGCTGTCAAATCCAAGTCGAACTCCCCCTGTTGCTCATCAAAGTCTAATACCCCATTCATTTCCCCCTTCCCCTTTACCCTTTACCCTACCCTGTCAAGGTGAGCATCTGGATTGCGAATCTCCCCATCCCATAAACCAACAAAGCGGTCGGTTTCACCAAACCAACCGTCTCAAACAACCTATGCTTTGAGGGGGGGTTTGGGGGGGGGACACTTCCCCACCCAATGGGGGGTCTGGGGGTCAGAACCCCCAGATCCGGGTTCTGTTAGCACCAGAAATGCCAACGGATCTGGCGCAAGAAATAGTCACCAGAGGTACCCTTTCCTCTATCCCCTATCCCCTATCCCCTATCCCCCACCTACCCCTATGATTGGCTTACTACTAGTAGACGACCAAAGTTTGATTTGCCAAGGTTTGGCAGCAATTCTAAATCAGGAAGACGATCTGCAAGTACTTGGATGTGCAGAGGATGGACGAGCAGCGATTTCCCAGGTCGAATCTTTGCAGCCAGATGTGGTGTTGATGGATATCCGAATGCCCATAATGACCGGAATTGAAGCGACGCGGCTAATTGTCGATCGATTTCCCACCGTCAAGATATTAGTCCTGAGTACATTTGATGACGATCGCGATATTGCGCTCTCAATGCGAGCAGGTGCCAAAGGATATTTGCTCAAAGACATGCCCGCACCAGAACTAGTTGGCGCAATCCGGTTAGTTCATCGTGGCTATACCCAAATGGCACCAGGACTGATGGAAAAGCTGGTTACAAATGTTGCCGATCCCGCCGATAGTATTCCTCCAGCCGAGCCACCAGCCTTAAAGCAAATACCCGCCAGAGAACGCGATGTCTTACGGCTGATCGGGCAAGGCTGCACAAATCGCCAAATCGCCACTCAATTGAACCTCGCCGAAGGAACTGTCAAAACCTATGTGACTCATCTGCTCAACCGTTTGGCACTTAGCAATCGATCGCAACTGGCTATTTTTGCTAATTCGTTCGCGTTGATATAAGCCTGCCGTTTAGTAATTACTCACAGCATCAGATCTGCCAAATCGATCGATCGTGAGAAACTGGCTTTCCAAATAATGCCAAACAAGGTATAATCTTCGCATGGAAGATAAGCCAATTAATTGGATCGGTAGTTCCAGAGATGATATCGGTTCATTCCCAGAAGAAGCTCGGCGCAAAACTGGTTTTCAACTGCGTGCCGTACAAAGAGGCGAAGATCCTGTCGATTTCAAGTCGATGTCTACTGTCGGCAAAGGAGTTCAAGAAATCCGAATTCGCACAGAAGATGCTTATAGAATCTTTTATGTAGCGCGGTTTGAAGAAGCAGTTTATGTTCTTCATGCCTTTCAGAAAAAAACCCAAAAAACAGCAAAGCAAGATCTTCAAATCGGGCAGCAGCGTTATCGGCAGATGATAGAGTATCGAGAATCTCAATTGCAGGAGGATAATTCTGATGAGTGATATAGTTAAAGGTAGTAGCAATATTTTTGAAGATTTAGGCTTTGATAGTCAGGAAGCCGCTAACCTCAAAATTCGCGCAGATCTGATGTTAGATTTGAGAAAATTCATTCGATCTAAGAACTGGACACAAGCAGAAGCTGCGGTGTTTTTTGGTGAGACACAACCGCGTATTAGCAATCTCATGAATGGCGATATCGATCGATTTGCGATCGATAAACTAGTCCAGATGCTGTCACAAGCAGGGATGGATGTGCGCGTCTTAGTAACATCAAAAGCTAATTGATAAATATTCATGAAATTCGATCGATACTTGAATTATCTCGATCAATTACTAACCTTCATCGATTTCGATCGATCTTTGCTGTAACCAGATTGCCATCGATTCTTGGTCTTCTAAATCTGTTGCAAGTCTTTCCATCATCAATACCACCACCATCTCTGGAGCATCCAAGGAATAACCATTCAACTCCAGAAATACAGCCATCAATATAGAATTTATTTGATACTCCCTGGGATTTCAATCTCTAAAATAATCTCTTCTTTGTCAGCATTTCTCAAGAAAAAATAGAGAGTCGAGTCAATTATCTTGATAGTTCTTGTGCTGCGATCATAATCAAAAAGAGGAGGCACTATATTCTTCTTGATTTGAGCTTGCACAATGTTGTGTAAAAAGTAACTCATATCAGAGGATCTCACGTCATCTGCTCGATGATGTAGCTTTCTGATTTCATCATGTATAAACTTTCTTTTTAATCCTGTCTCAATATCCTTAGAGTCTAAATTGAATAATACCCTGAAAAAATAATATCCTAAATAAATTGGCACTTCATCAGATGTCCTAGTTTGTTGCTCTACAAAAGTTTCAAGACTTCTAATGTGTCTCCCTGAGTAATCCTCTAACTTCCTTTCAACTGCTATTTCCAAGCATTCTTCATCTATTACTACTAAGCTTTTAGATTTCTCCTGCAAGCTAGCAGCAAAGCAGCACTCTTTACACAATTCTTGAAAAACACCAATGCTGTCGAATGAACTATCTATCTGAAGGGGTGACAAGCACCCTTTAACTCTTATTTAGACTGAATCCGTCAGTCCAATACCCCCAAATGGGGTAGTTAGATAGACAAATTTTCACCTAACACCCCCGCATCGGGTGTTTATGCTGAATCAATTCAGTCTAATTCCCCTTGAGAATAATTTTCGGAGTTCGGTATTATTTGTAATAATTTTTAATACTTAGCCACCAAGGATCGAGAGTGCGCTATTCTGCCACAGAAGCATTGGATCAGTTAGCTAAAACCTCAGATACAATTCGCCCTGAAGTTTTGCAATGGTTGGAACAAAATCCGAATGATGATGGAATTAGTAGCGCGATCGATTGTTTATGGTCGATCGTGGTTGAATAAGGGAGGGTGAAGTTCGTTGGCAAAGCCTAATCATCGAGTTAAAATAAAAATATCTTCAATATCCACTCGTTGGCGTAGCCTCTCAGAAGGAAGAATCGATGTCCCAAAATATTAGTATCCATCTACCTGATGATACCTTAGTCGAAATCGATAAATTATCCCCCCAAGGCGATCTTAGCCTTTTCATTAGCGAAGCCATCCAGTTTTATATCCTTGAGGCTAAGAAAAAAGCCTTGCGCGATCTGATCGAAGAAGGCGCGGTTGTTCGTGCAGAAAGAGATTTAGCTCTCGCACAAGAATGGTTTGCCCTCGATGAAGAGATATGACAGCCACAAAAATAATCCAGCCAATTCGAGGAGAGATTTATCTGGTTAACTTCGACCCTACAATTGGCTCAGAAATCAGTAAAACTCGTCCAGCATTAATCATCCAGAATAATATTGCTAATCGGAGTAGTCCAATTATCATTATTGCGGCAATTACTTCTAAATTTGACGATCGTTTATATCCTACCGAGGTTCTCATAGAGCCGCCAGAAGGTGGATTGAAGACAATTTCAGTAATTTTGTTGAATCAAATACGTTCAATCGATCGGCAACGTTTAATTCGACGAATTGGTGCGATCGGTTCAGAGAAATTGAATGAAGTAGATCGAGCAATTCAAATTAGTCTTGGCTTAATAGATTTATAATCGATCGATTGTTGATGGTCGTTCGCATAGCGTAGGTGAAGCCTAATCGTAGGGGTGGGTTTATGCTAGAAATTGCTGCTGTTACTGACAAGTATCGTTGGCATAGCCTACCGGAGGTAATCGAACCCACCCAACCCCACTAGCAGCGATCGATCGATAGTCAAAGTTAGAACAAGTTAGTCACAAGTTAGGTTTCAACTTAGTTGGTGGTGGAGTTTACTAGAGCTATGGCAATGGCCAACTCCCAAAGCCACAAACCAAGGTATTCCAAAAATGAAGACTAGCCAAGTGCCGCACACACTCATGGCATACTTGCGCCACGAACTCGGTGCCGAAGACTATTTACAAAAGCCCTGCGATCCGATCTTGCTCCAAGCGACGATTGCTACCAGTTTAGAGAAAAAGCGACTGGGCAATCTGACGATTCTCCAGGAGAGCGGCTCCACCAAAGAAAATGGGACAGCGAAGTCCAGCAGAATTTATACATACCGGAGCAAGATCGATGGCTAAAATTCTGTTAGTTGAAGATAACGATATCAATCGAGATATGCTCTCCCGTCGGCTCCAACGGAAAGGATATCAAGTAATTATTGCTGTCAATGGCACCGAAGCTGTCGCCAAAACTCTGTCAGATCGACCCGATATCGTGTTGATGGATCTGCATCTCCCCATACTCGATGGTTGGGCAGCCACCCGACAGCTCAAAGCCAATCCCCAAACGCGAGTCATTCCAGTCATTGCGTTGACGGCGGATGCGAGTGCTGGCGAACGCGAAAAAGCACTAGCGGCGGGTTGCGATGAGTATGATACTAAACCAGTGGATCTGCCGAGATTGCTCCAAAAAATTACCAAGCTGTTAGAGCCAGTTGTCGTACCAGCCCTAGTACCCCCGAACTCGCCCCTAGATCCCCGGTTACAGCAGATCTTACTAAATCGTTTACGTCACCAACTCGATCCGCCGATCGAGCGGATCATCGGCAATAGCGACTTGCTATTAGATATTCTCAGCGAACGACAACAGCCAGAACTATCCAGCGACATCCAGAAGATTCATACCTCTGGGCTGCGAATCCTCCAACTGGTGCAGGCGATGCTCAACCCAGTGTTATTAGAGCTACAACAGCAAGGAATCGACATTTTTACGCCAACCCTCCGTTTGGAAATTCTCACACCTCTGAGTACGATTATTGGCTACTGTGAGATGTTATTAGAGGAAGCAGCTACCGACCTCATTCCAGACCTGGAGCAGATCTATACTTCAGCGCAGGATTTGCTGAGTGTGACGAACAGTCTAGATAGTCCGATGGATCTCCAATCGTTGGCGAAGCCTTTGGGAACGAAAATCGATCCCGACGATCCAAGTCTAGCAGCGGATTGGACGCGACCCAACCCAATCGATCCCAAGCGATTTCCAATTGCTACAGATAGTCGAATTTTAATCATAGACGACAATGAATCTAACTGTACATTGTTGTCGAGACAGTTAGAACGGCAGGGATCTCAGGTGACGATCCGGGCGATCGATCGAGTCTTAGATGCCCTCGCCACAATGCCCTGCGATCTGATTTTGCTAGAAATCGATCGAACAGATCGTGGATTGCAGGTGTTGGCGCAGCTCAAACAAAGCGAGTGGCGACACATTCCCGTCTTAATCTTGGCAGCAGCCGATCGACTCGATCTGGTGATGCGGGCGATTGAGATCGGTGCAGCAGACTATCTGACTAGACCGTTTCCGTCAATGTTACTTCAGACTAAGATCGCGGCTTGTGTGGAACTACAGCGGCGGCAGGGACAAGATGAGAGCTTCGATAGTCTGTTTGAACATGCTCCAATTGGTGTTTACCAAGCGACGGTGACAGGGTGCTATCGGCGGGTAAATCCGGCTCTAGTCGAACTGCTGGGATATCCCGATGCAGCGACGCTGATGGCGATGGTGACAGATATTGCCGAGCGCATTTATGTCGATCGCAATCGCTATACGGATTTCAAAACGATGTTAGCAGAACACGATCGGGTGACTGGATTTGAGTATCAAGCATATCGCTATGATGGCGACCCCATCTGGATTGCGGAACACGCTCGTGCTGTGCGCGATCGGGAGGGGAAGTTGGTTGCCTATGAAGGCATTGTGGAGGATATTTCCCAACGCAAGCAGGCTGAAGCCGAACTCCAGCAGCAATTAGCAGCCTTGCAACTCGAATTAGCCAATATTAAGCGAACTCAGCAGGTGGCGGAGATCCTCCAAACGGATTATTTTCAGCAGTTACAGCCCAATGGTGAAGCCTCAACCGCTGGAGCTACGCCGATCGAGAATGGGGATTCTAGCCTGCGATCGTCTTTACCGCTCAAGGTGCTGTTGGTTGAAGATAATGAATTGAATTCTGATATGCTTTCACGGCGGCTGCAACGTGCTGGCTATGCTGTGGTAGTTGCCAGTGATGGTGCTGATGGAGTGGCGAAGGCGATCTCGGAACGACCGGATCTGATTCTGATGGATATTAGTTTGCCGATTATGGATGGGTGGGAGGCAACTCAACAGATCAAGGCGAATACCCAGACTGCACACATTCCGATTATTGCTTTGACGGCACATGCGATGGCTGGCGATCGAGAGAAAGCGTTGGCGGCAGGTTGTAATGATTATGATACTAAGCCCGTGGAGTTACCTCGGTTGTTGGGCAAAATTGACGGTTGTTTGAAGCGATCGATTTCTAACTAATCCAAGTTGCTACCCATAACCTCAGCGGTTAGAAGTCGCAATCGGACATTTACGCAACCGTTATTGACAAAAGTATTAAGTAATCATACTCAGTCGATCGACTAATGTTAACCGGATTGACTCTACTTCGTTGAGTAGGAGTCGAGACGTTCTCTAGATGTTTCGCTTGAGCTGAATCTCTACGATCGAGACAATTAAGCTGCAACCAAACCTGATGAGAACAAAGGCTACATCATCAGATCCTTTGTCCATAGTAGCCCCACCACAAAGGAGATCGATCGTGGCAATCATCAACGAAAACATCAAAGCAAAGATCGAACAGCATAGCTTATGGATGCTCTCGAACGGGCAAGAAGGCGCGATCGCCGACTTGAGTAATGCCAACTTGAGTTTTACCGACTTGAGTAATGCCGACTTGAGTAATGCCAACTTGCATCATGCCAACTTGCATCATGCTAACTTGCATCATGCCAACTTGAGTAATGCCAACTTGAGTAATGCCAACTTGAGTAATGTCAACTTGAGTAATGCCAACTTGCGTAATGCCAACTTGCATCATGCCAACTTGCATCATGCTAACTTGAGCTTTGCCAACTTGAGTTTTACCCACTTGAGTTCTGCCAACTTGAGTTTTGCCAGCTTGCATCATGCTAACTTGAGCTTTGCCAACTTGAGTTTTGCCAACTTGCATCATGCCGACTTGAGTAATGCCAACTTGAGTTATGCCGATTTGAGTAATGTCAACTTGAGTAATGCCAACTTGCGTAATGCCAACTTGCATTACGCGATCGGAAATATGGGCGAGGTGAAATCGATGCATTTCGAGTCAGTTTCCGTCGTGTGGTACTACGATGCCGCAGACGAAATTATTGTTTGTACTGACTCTCAGCGCAAGCGTTTGCAAGAGTGGAAAAAGATCGAACACAACAATGTGGTTCGAGACGGAGATCCCGATCGATGGAGACACCTCACTCCTCTCCTTTGGCAACTGATTGAAGCTTCTCCTCCCGTCCATTGGCAGGAGAAATCTGAGGTAGCGATCTAGACTTTGTGCGTGCCTTGCCCCCGTCATTTATTGGTATTTCTCCATGCTCAAGCAAAAAAGTGTTCCCTTCAAATCGAAGCTGTCGTCATTGCCACAACAAATCGGCCATTATTTCCAGTTTGAACGATTGGGCACAAACTATCGCACCGAATGGCTAGCTGGCCTCACGACATTCCTGTCACTCGCTCCGCTGCTAGTCGTGAATGCGCGTATTCTGGGAAGTGCTGTTTTTCTAAAACAACCCGGAGATTTATTCGAGCAGATTTTAGTAGCACTAGCACTTTGTTCGGCACTTGCGAGCTTTCTGGTCGGTGTCTTTGCAAACTATCCCTTTGCTATGAGTGCGGGCACAGGCACGATCTCACTGTTTGCTTTTTCGATCGTGCTAGGAATGGGTATGAATTGGCGTTTAGCATTCACCGCCGCTCTCGTCCAAGGCATTCTGTTTACTGCATTGTCGGTGAGTCCCTTTCGTCGCCAATTAAACGATGCGATTCCCAGTTCGCTCAAGCAAGCAATGGTGGTTGGCTTGGGTTTATTTCTAGCCTATCTTGGGCTGTCAGGAAAGGTGACTCCTCCCCATTTAGGTGCAGGCATTATTGTAGCGGGCACTGGAACCACGACGATGTTAGGGAACTTAAAGGAACCCGTGACTTTAATTGCTATTGTTGGGATTCTGGCGACTACACTGCTGACCGTTCGACGAGTCAAAGGTGCTTTGTTGTTGGGAGTTGCGGGCACTGCTCTATTAGGTTGGGGCTGTGGTGTTGCTCCTTTGCCTCAGAGTATCTTCACACTGCCGCGATTTCCACAGGATTTGATGGGACAAGCGATCGCTGGAGTGTCCTATCTCAGTTGGTCGCAATTAGGGAACTTTATTACGGTTGTGTTGATTTTGTTATTTGTGTCTCTGTCGGATACGATTGGTGCATTTAACGTGTTGGGGCATCAGATCGACCAACTGACATCCGAGGGTGAATTACGCCGTTCTCAATCCGCTCTATTAGCCAACGGTCTGGGGACAGTATTTGGAGCATTGATGGGCAGTACTCCGGTGATTCCCTATCTGGTATCTGCATCGGGAATTATTGAAGGTGGACGGAGTGGGTTTGTGGCGATCGTCGTAGCAGTTTTATTTCTGATTTCAACTGTGTTTGCGCCTGTGTTTGCTGCCGTTCCAGCCTTTGCGACGACTCCAGTGCTAATTACGATCGGTGTAATGATGATGAGTTGCGTTCGCTCGATCGATTGGAATGATTCAGCAGAAGCAATTCCAGCGTTTCTGGTCATCTCGATCGTACCCCTGACTTTTTCGATCGCCAACGGAATTGCAGCAGGTTTTATCGCTCATGCGGTGGCAAAAGTTGGTCGGGGAGATTGGCACACAATGCGATCGAGTTTAATTTTGGCGGCAATTTCCATCGCTTATTTTGCGTCGATCGCAATGCAAGCGTAATGCACAAAACGAGTAATTAGTATTTTATTTCTCGCTTTTTTTACCACTCAAATATTCTCAAAATTAGCTTACCAAACAAATATTAAGTCTCAGAATCGAACGAGCGGATCGGCGGTTGAAAAATAGGTAATTCCAATGAAAAAATCATGCAAATCATCGATCGTGGCAAAATTCACAACAGTGTCGATCGTCATAAATCATTCCAACCTTTCTTTTGGACGATCTGCTCGATCCTAATTTTTCAAGTTGTGTAATCTAATAAATCAAAAGGTTAGGTACAGTTTATGAATCAAAAAGTTGTCATTATTGGTGCGGGGCCAGCGGGACTGTTACTGGCTCATTATTTATTGCGTCGGGGGCAGTATCGCGTAGAGATTTATGAGCGACGTGCTGACTTTCGGTTGGCAGATAGCTCGCAAAGTCGCACATTTCCGATCTCGCTTCAGGAACGCGGACGATCGGCAATCCGCGAGATTGCAGGCTTAGAGGAGGAGATCGCGGCTGCGAGTGTGTTCTGCAACGGCACGAAAATTTATCGACAGCATGGCAGAGCGCGGAAGATTCCGCGAGCAATTCCGATTCTGACGATCGATCGCCATCGCCTGGTGATGATTCTCTTGCAGCACTTAACCCAAACGTACCCATCCGAACAGCTCACGCTCGAGTTTGGCTGTCAGTGCGTCCAGGTAGATCGGCAAGCTAAGAGCGCAATGATGCAGCCAGAACAGGGCGAGGCGTTTTCCATTGATTACGATCGCTTGGTTGCCGCAGATGGAGCGCGATCGCACATTCGCGACGATCTAGTCCAGGATGCGGGGTTGCAATGCGAACAAAACTATACACCCGATGCGTATAAGTCGGTGTTTCTCCCTCGATCGAATCCAGCTCTGGGGTTGGAACTGGAGCCTGACAAAATTCATGCCTGGAATCGAGACTCTCAGACGCGAATGCTCATGGTGCCTCAACCAGGAGATCGGCTCAATGGGGTGATAATTTTCGACGCTCGGTACAATCCGTTCTTAAACTTGTCAACCAAACAAGAAGTCTTAACCTTTTTCCAAGAGAACTTTCCCCTGTTTGGGCAGTTGATGTCCGAGGTGGAGGCAGAAGACTTGTTGCAGCGTCCGGTGGGGCGGATATTGACAGTGCGGTGCGATCGCTTTCATGAGGGCGATAGTGTGTTGCTGATTGGGGATGCGGCTCATGCGGTGTCAGCGTCGATCGGGCAGGGGTGCAATGCCTCATTGGAGGATGTGCTGGTGTTCGATCGGTTGTTGGAGCGGTATGAAGATGATTGGGCATTGGTGTTACCCGCCTTTTCCGAGCAACGCATTCCCGATGCTCATGCCCTCAAGGAATTGTCAGATTATTCGTTCCCGCGCACAAAGTTGTTAACGAGCGAGTTTTTCTTACGGTTGACTTTCCATAAGCTCCTTCATCGCTGGTTTCCCCAGTGGGTGAAGCCATTTGTATTCGATCTGCTGCTCGATCGAGATTTGTCTTATTCCCAAGTATTGAGCCTCAACCAAGGCTGGATCGACAAGGTGAAGCGATCGCAAACCTTGTAGACGATCGAGCAGCGGCTCTAATTGCATACTTGCTTAGATCGATCGGATTTTTGGTTGCGGGTCGAAGGATATCATCAAAAGTCAATAATATCTACTAATTATATTGACAAAAGTAAGCAATCGCTATTCTCTTTTGGTAATGCTATTTCAAGACTTTTTTCAGATGTTTATCTATTTTCAAATATCTAATATAAGGATATAGCAAAAAGCACCTTTATCTAAAGTCCAGGAAAAATAAAATGTAAAATAAACTCACCAAAAACTGCATAGTTACCGAACCTGAGTCGTAAATAAGGGTAATAACACTTTAGTTAATGGAAGTCACGGTTATGAATGGATAAACCACAAAATGGACAGTCAAATTCCTGCTGTGGCTCGTAACTGAAATTACCTTAGTGGCTGTTTGAAAAGTCAGTTTTGTGATTCGTACACCCTCGACGATTCCCAAAATCCTATTCAAAAGGCTATCTATTCAGCATCCTCTCCATCTGTGCATAAAGTTCATCAGTCAATCGTAGAAGTAATCATCACACTATAAAATACCAGAACATCAACCATGAAATCCATCAAAACTCTAGCTTTAATCGTCGGCGCAATTTCCCTAGTACCTGCTGTTAGTTTTGCCGCGACTGTCAGCGGTAACACTTCAGCCCTAAAACCACAACTCATCGCTCAACGACTAAATAGCCCCGTATTTTCTCAATCAGTAGCTATTGCTGAAACTGCATTAGGTAACGCCCTTGGTGTTGCTCAATCTGAAGCTATTGGTGGCCCTGGTAAGAGTGCTTTGGCTCAATCGATCGCTCAATCTGTATCACTTTTGGGCAATGCTACCGCTCTTTCTGGTTCGACTGCTATTGGTAACAAAGGCGCAGTTGCCACCTCTTTAGCTCAAGCAGAAACTGTCCTCGGTGATGCTCTAGCGATCGCTCAATCAGATGCCATTAGTGGCCCTGGTAAACCCGCAATTGCCAAATCTCTAGCTAGTGCTAAAACATCTGTTGGTAATGCTACTGCTATTGCTAAAAGCAGTGCTCGCTAAATTTAGCTTGAATTGGATCGAAAATTAATTACCTGCAATATTTTAAATTTCAACCTAAAGAGGGTACTCGCAATCTGAAGGGTACTCTCTATCTTTTTAATGAGGACATAAAAAATCGACATGAAAAATAATTATTTCAGTCAATCGACTGCTCTGGTAATAAGTTTACTATTATTCTCATCAAGCCGAGCATTATCCTTTTCATCAAATAGCTTTGACACAAACGATAGTAAAAAATTTAGTAGCTCAAA
>JANOPX010000068.1:0-9227 GCA_031422115.1 Chamaesiphon sp. VAR_4_metabat_408
TTGAGCCTCGAAACCCAACATCCCCAGAGTGTTGGGTTTCGAGGCTCAACCCAACCTACTATTGCTCGATCTCAAAAATTGTTAAGAGCGAAAAAAAGATCGAACGGGAAGTTACGTTCGATCGCTAAATTATACAAAAAATTAACAAAACTTATTTATTAGGCTGAGGAGTCATGCGAAGATAAGGCTTGAGTTCGGTAACTCCTTTGGGGAATTTTACTTTCGCATCAGCGGTAGAGATGGTAGGTACTACCACACAGTCACCACCATCAACCCAATTGGCTGGAGTTGCGACGCTATAGTTGTCAGTCAATTGAAGCGAATCGATGACTCGGAGAATCTCGTCAAAATTGCGCCCGGTACTAGGAGGATAGGTAATAGTGAGACGGAGTTTGTGGTTGGGGTCGATGATAAATACCGATCGAACAGTCACCAGTGCATTAGCATTAGGGTGAATCATATCGTACAAGTCAGATACCTTGCGATCGGGATCGGCAAGAATCGGATAATTCAATCCAGTACCTTGGGTTTCGAGAATATCTCCTACCCAACCATTATGAGATTCTACATCATCGACACTGAGGGCGATCGCCTTCACGTTGCGCTTGTCGAATTCAGGCTTCAATTTAGCGACTTCGCCAAGTTCGGTCGTACAAACCGGGGTAAAATCTTTGGGATGAGAAAATAAGATCGTCCAGCTATCGCCAGCCCAAGCAAAGAAATCGATCTCGCCGTGGGTGGAAGCTTGGGTAAAGTTGGGTACTGTGTCCCCTAATCTTAACTGCATAGTTTATGTGGGTATGTGAAACAACACGGGAGCAACTGTCCATAATGCCACAAAGTTGCTCCAAACCACTATTACTGTACATCTTTATTCAAGATTGAGGATGGGAGAGGATAATTTCAGATTATGAATTTTAACCTCTCAACCAGATCGGAGCTAAACTTTAACTGTTTCGCCCTGATGAGTATACATCGTCTCACCTTTAGCATTGACTCGGACGCGCTCTATTTTGGCTCCTAGACTACGCATTTTCGCTTCTAGGTCATCATAACCCCGATCGAGGTGATAGATGTTTTGCATGACCGTTTTGCCACTAGCAGCCAAACCAGCAACGACTAATGCGGCGGAGGCTCTCAAATCAGTAGCTGTCACCGTCGCCCCAGATAGAGAGCTAACCCCTTCCACAACTGCCAGATTACCACTAGGCTTGATATTCGCACCCATGCGGTTGAGTTCGGCGACATGTTGGAGCCGATTTTCAAATACAGTTTCTTTGATCGTACTAGTACCTTCACTCACAGCTAGCAATGCCATAAACTGAGCCTGCATATCTGTGGGAAAACCTGGATAGGGAAGGGTTTCGATATCCACAGCCTTGAGTTTCCCACTTGGAACTACTCGCAACCTATCGGGTGCATCGATCTCCACCTTAGCCCCAATTTGCTCCAACTTGGCAATCGCCGCCGCCAAATGATCGGGAACGACGGGAAAGATGCTAATTTCGGAATTGGTAATTGCACCAGCAACCAAGAAAGTAGCTGCTTCAACTCGATCGGGAATGATACTATAGTCAGCAGCATGTAGCTGTTCGACTCCAATAATTACAATGCGATCGGTACCAGCTCCAGAAATTTTGGCACCCATCGCAATACAGAAATTTGCCAAATCGACAACTTCTGGCTCCTTCGCTGCGTTGTCCAAGATCGTCTCACCCTCGGCTAGAGTCGCCGCCATCATCAACGTTTCGGTCGCACCGACGCTGGGATAGTCCAGATAGATTTTCGCCCCTTGTAGGCGTTTTTTGGTTCCAGCTAGATAGGCATTGACAAATCCACCCTCAGTCTCCACATGGGCACCCATTGCCTGTAGCCCTTGCAAATGTAACTTTACAGGTCGATCGCCGATCGAACAACCACCAGGTAGAGGTACCTTCGCTACACCTAATCTGGCTAAAATTGGCCCGATCGCAAAAAAAGCGGCGCGCATCTTGGAAACTAGCTCGAATGGCGGTTCATGACAGTCAAAGCCAGTGGTATCAAAGTCTAAGACATCACCATCGCGCTGAATTTTGATTCCCAATGCGGAGATGATTTGGCACATCTTATCGACATCAACCAATCCAGGAATATTCCGTAAGCGACATTCCGACGGGCAAAGTAGTACTCCGGCCATGACCACCAATGCCGAATTCTTTGCACCGCTAATTTTTACCTCTCCTGAAAGTGGGTTTTGACCCCAGATGTGAATGACAGACTCTTCGGTGGTTGACATGTTTTTGGTGGGATTTGAGCTATTAATGAGTTTGTCCTCCAGATTTCAAGAGATTGCAAGCGGAACTATGTGATTTTTGTTTAGATTTTACAGGAATTATGTCCTGAATACGCACAATGTTTACTCAGTAATGAGGGCTATTTCTGCATTTAGAGTAAAATTTGCTACCAGACATCTATCTAAAGACACAATTAAACACGCTAGGTGACGATTTAGGAGGTATCGATCGACACATTACTTGTGATTTTTTAACAGTTTGAAGACCCAGCAGCCTTGCTAGAGTATTTGCTGTAGGAAAGATTTATAAACTTGTTGAAATTCTAGTATTTCTATTCTATGTATAAAATCATCTCCGTACTGATGAACGCCGCGATTAGCCTAGGTTCTACCCTGACGAGTCACTATTTCTATAATTCCCCAAGACAATATCCTAATCACCATACACTAAACTTAATTGCCATTGATGTCGGATTTGTCTTTGGCAAGAGTAGCCCGATAGCTGTGCTCCAAGTGAATCTAAATTTGAGTTACAAAAAAAGCGCACTAGATTGTGCGCTATGTATATTTAGGGCGATTCCGCCAAATGGAGGGTATACAGCACAAACCTCGATCGGATCGCAAGTACTGTGAGTGGTTATATATCCGATCGAGGTTTGCTCTTGACTGAATCTAACGGCTCGTGATGATGAAATCTAATCCCCAAGAAAATATCATAGACAAAATTGAGAAAATCCTTACCTTGCAACAACCCTAACGACTGATGACAGCCCTTCTCGATCAACAATGGCTTGGTGGCATGATAAGCCGCCTGATACTTATACCAGGGAATTGAGGGCCAGAGATGGTGGATCAGATGATAGTTTTGACCGAAGATGAGGATATTCAAAATTGGCCCTGGATAGACACGAGCATTTTTCCAGCGATTGCGATCCTGGAACGGGCGATGGGGTAGGTAGTCAAAAAATAGTCCTAGTGCTAATCCCACGACTAATGCGGGGGAAAACCAATAATTTAAAATATAGCTAGTAAAACCATACTGGCACGCTAAATAAATAACTATTGCTACAAACAACCTACTTAGAAACCATTCGAGCAACTCATATTTCCGCCATAGTCGGCGTTGGAAGAAGTAAATCTCATGATAGAAAAATCTGGCAGCAATCAGCCAGAGTGGGCCACCTGTAGAGACAAAATGGTCGGGATCGTTATCGGGATCGTTAACGTTGGCATGGTGCTGGATATGTACGCGGGTAAACACTGGAAAGGCAAACCCTAACATCAATGCACTGACATGACCCATGATTGAGTTCATAATGCGATCGGGATGAGCGGCATTGTGCGAAGCATCATGAATGACAGTACCTGCCATGTGTAATGCCAAGACATTGAAGCCGAAGCAACACCAACCTGGTAACTGCCATTGCCAGTAACCAACCGTCGAAACTGTTACTAGGGCTAGTGACCCAAAAAACATAAAGACGTTGGGATTCAAATCATCAGGTGGCCCCAAAAATTCCCTAGGGACTCTGAGCGGCTGCTGCTGCGCCTCCGACATTGGATTTTTGCTCCTCTAAACTAGCGTGATTTAACTGCTTGTCGTAGTATACGCTAATCGAATGGGAGGATGAAGATTTATTACATGTTCTAAGCTAATGTAAATGGCTTAAATAGATCCAAATCTAGCTTTGAAGTGTGCTAAATGGTTGTTTGGTTTCATACTACTGAGAGGTGGGATCGATCGAGCTAATATCTCTCAAACCCATTCCTGGCAGGGTAAATGGCTTTTATCCACCTGATGAGTAATAATCCTTGCTAATCAATATACCCAAAGAGCTAAGGATTTATTATCTATCTAAAAATTGGGCATGGGGGCAAGATTACGAACGGAAACGTTCTTTGCCCCAATTTATGGATCTTTCGTCATGGGCAACGCGAGGCGCGGGAGTCGCAACTAACGGATTAAGAGTCGGATAACTGATGACTCTATCAGCTAATCACAGCTATTTGAAAACAATATTATCCCAATCCTATCTCTATATTCGAGTAGTGTCAAAACAATACATTCATAGAGTATCTGTGAGCTACCCGAATGGGTACCCATCTTGGTAACCCAATTCTTTCATGTATGATACTGTTTGTGGTAAACCTTGCCTGAGTAAGTTCGTTGACTACTCCTCGCCGTAAACGGCGGGGATTCCCTAGCTTCGCAACTAGGTTTTCTGTTTCTTTCCCTGACGGGTTTTTCGCAACTGCCCTTGAGAGGATTCTCTCTCCGGTCTTATGTTCGCTCCACAGACTGAAACGGCAAGCCCTGCCGCCAAAATATTATGTGCTGCATTCACATCTCTGTCATGGTTCATCCCACATTTAGGACATTCCCACTCTCTGATATTCAACGCTGGGCGGGTTCCCCGCCCACCAGGCAATTTATCTACAATATGCCCACAGTTTCCACACCTTTTAGAGCTTGGGAACCAGCGGTCGATCTTAATCAGTTCTCGCCCATACCATTCGCATTTATAGGCAAGTTGGCGAATCAATTCGCCCCAACTTGCATCGCTAATGGCAAGAGCGAGTTTATGGTTCTTGACCATATTTTTGATAGCCAAATCCTCAACCACGATCGTTTGGTTCGCGCGTACCAGTTGAGTTGTCAGCTTATGCAAAAAGTCTTTTCTAGCATCAGTTATCTGTGCGTGGACTCTAGCCACTTCCGCCTTTGCCTTATCTCGATTGTTACTTCCCTTTTGCTTCCGAGACAGTGCTTTTTGTACCCGTCTCAACTTCTTGCGAAGTTGCTTAAAGTGTTTGGGATTAGTAATTTTATCGCCGTTACTGGTGGCAATCAGACTGGTTATCCCGACATCCAAACCGATTTGTTTATCAGATTTTGGCAGTTGAGCAATCTCAGTATCTACCAGCAAAGAGGCAAACCAACGACCACTAGCTTCAAGCTTGATGGTGATAGTAGATGGCTCACATCCTACGGGCAGATCTCTACTCCACCGAATCGGCAAAGCTTCGGTACATTTAGCCAGAAATACTTGACCGTCTCTCCATCGGAAAGCCGCCTTAGTAAATTCGGCACTACCGCCACTATGCTTCTTCTTAAAGTTGGGATACTTTGCCCGTCCAGCCCAGAAGTTTGTAAATGCCTTCTGGAGGTTTCTCAACCCCTGCTGAAGTGGTACAGAACTAACATCATTGAGAAAATCAAGGTCTTCTTGTTTCTTCCAATTTGTCAGCATAGAAGATGTCTGAACGAAATCAATCCGCTCACTTCTCTCATACCACCCTGATGTTCTAGCATCTAAAGCTTTGTTGTACACTAGCCGCACACAGCCCATCGTCCGGCGCAAGAGTGATTCTTGCTCGGTGGTGGGGTAGAAACGGTAGCGATAGGCTTTTTGCATTCTTAAATTCTAGCACGTTCCTGGTAAGATAGCTAGTATTTAGTCATAGCGCATACAAAGCTGCTGGGCGGGTTCCCCGACCAACAGGGTTAAAACCCGCTCCTGAAAAGTCCCCGTGAACGGGGAGGTTTTTACCCAATTTCCCGATAAATAGTCTGAGGGAAAGTCTTTCAGGTTAAAAGTCACGATCGCATCAGCTTGACACCTAATCGCTGCTGCTAAAACATGCCGATCGTTCATGTCGGGTAAAGTTAGTGATGGGATTAAGGATTCAAAACCAGTAACTAGAGCATCACGGACGTTAGCATCCATAAAATCTTTAGTTCTGAGCAATTGGCTTTCTGTTAGCTTGGTGTTATTTTTCAGGACACTCCGAATCCATTCTCGATGAATTTCTTCCGACCATCGAGCGTGGAATAAATCGGTCAATGCCAATTCCATCAGTAAATCCCGAAGCGGTGCAGGATAAAGGACACAGGCATCATAAACGACGGTAAAATTTGACACGGTTATTCATATCCCATGTTTAATTCCTGTGCCTGTGCGACTAATTCATTCAGGGTTTCATTTCTAGCTCGATCGATATTTTCTTTGTACTTCATCACATCTTGAAGTAAGACACGACGGTGTTTACCTACCATTCGATGTGCTAGTTCTCCAGATTCTAGTAGTTTTACTAAAAATGGACGTGAGACATTCAGTAGGTCTGCTGATTGCTGGGTGGTAAGCTCTGCATGATAAGGCATCAGAGTAACAGCGTTACCCTGTGCCATTTGGGTCAGAATTTCCAAGAGCAGACTAATAGCGACGTTGGGGACGACTATTTTCTGTCCTAACTCATCCTCTAAAACACTAATACTAGTGCTGGGACGCTCTGTTTGAATCAACGGTGCAAGTTGGCGGCTGCTCTCTTTAGCTAAGGCTTTTTCAGCATCGCTCGGTGTGGAAAGCAAAGCGGTAAAGGTTGGAGGCATATTATCACCTATTTTTATAGTGAACTATCTTTCATGATAGCCAAGCAACCAGTATAAACGCAATAAACACAATAATCGAAATAAGTTTAACGCTTTTCTCAAGTCAAGACATTTCCCCTTCCCTTGGGTAGCTTAATATTGGCCACCATTCCTAGAAAGGGATTAACGGCGATCGGTTTCGATTTCAATGTAATCTGTTTATATTCTAGTTGTGATAATGCCATAATATTTGGTACTACTGGCATTTGTTTGAACTGCTTGTAACAGTTCATCGATTGAAATACCTCTAACCTTCATTGGTTGGGGTTATTTATCTAATTGAAATACCTTTATTCGGCGTGAGTTAGAAAATATTTGTAGTAGATTAGCTGGGCTTCATAGTCGATCGATACGATCGAGCGGTACTTATTACCTTTGATGTTGAAAACAGTGAAGTTACCCACCGCCTCAGCATCTCTATAGATGGTCTGAACATCGATTAAACTCTGCCAATTTGCACCCTTCACAATGTCGTTCCAGTCATTTAGCTGTTTCTGTACGTCGGGGTATGGTGTCGCATCTTGGCGGAGATTGCGGATAGTGATTAGGTGCATATCGACCGATTCCTTTCTTCTATGCTTTCATGTAGAGAGTGTGCCGTCAAGATCGTGTTAGTTCCTCAACTCGCACGAACGATCGACCCGTGACGTTGACAGTCCGATCGCCTCAGTCCAAGTCTTTAGCAGCTTGAAGCCCATGTTCTATCTGTTTGGTGCGAATATCGATATTCTCTTTCTTCTGAGCTTCAGTAGCAGTCTGGAGTTTCTGGATAGGTTCTCGATCGTTAATACCCCTCGATCGAGTCCTAATTAATTAGTTTCATCCCGATCCCAATCGCGACAAGCTGAATACATAGTCAGTAGTCATACCCCCGAAACTGCCATGTACACCGTCGCCTCACTCAAGGCAGAGCATAAAACCTTAGTCGCCGCTAAGACAGCACATAAGGTTAAAGCCTCTAGCTGGCAAGCTCTCGCCAATAAACTAAATAAGCCACCTCTAGCTAAAGCTTTAGCCATCGCCGAACTCAAGGCAGCTATTTATCAACGCTTTTCCGTAGACAGCACTTCTGCTCTCCGTAAAGCCAAGAATTTTGAGATGGCCACTGACGGTATAGGTAGCTTAAACTTCTCAATCAAAGAAACCTGGGAAAAACTGTACCGCCAGTGCATAGGTATTTTACCAAACGAAGCTTCAGAGGACGGCGAGAACTGCATCAATGGTGTGGATATCTTCAAGTACTTCCGGCCGTGGCAAGTGTTTGGCTTAAATGGGAAAACTGCAACTGCTAAGGACATCAAAGCGGCTTACCGTAATCTCTCCAAGGTTTATCACCCCGATAATCACAAAACTGGTAACGCAACGATATTCGATCGCATCAACACCATGTACCAAAGCATCAACGCGAGAGCTTAGTCATGAAAAAAAATAAATTTGATATCACTGCCGAAGAACTAGCAAAAGGTCTGGGCATCAGCTTGGAGCGTCTTTATGAAGTCGTAGACTTCTTTGATGCTGACTCTAAAGATGAGTGGGAACTGAAAGAGGGTGAGCATTTTGCTTGGCTGATAAAAAATGCCAAAACCCGCACTTTTTCAGAGTTTGGCGCATTTGCGATCGCCAAGTATCTAGACACAACACAACCCCAGAACATCTGGTCAAGACTCAAAGAATTTCTGTTTCAGTACAAAGCCAAATTACGCAAGTCTTTTATTCGCAAACAGATTTTAAAACATTGCAATTCCCTAACCATTCGCAATGGCCATATCTACCTTTCAAAAACAGATTCAATCGGCATCCTGATGACCAGTCACGCCAGAATCAATAAGGCTTTTGAAGATTTACTAGTTTCAGATCCCTCACTAGAAAAAGGGCTTGACTTTAATGATTTTGAAGACAAAAGATTTTATAGTCTCCAAGGGTTTGAAAAAATATGCCACCTACTTGGTCAAGAGCTGACCTTAAAAGATCGGCGGGAATGGTGCAAAGAAGTAACCGTTACTGGGCCAGAGGTAATGCAAAAACTGATGGATGCTGAGATGGCCTTTGAGAGCAAGGTTGAAGCAGCTAAAAAAGCTGTTAGGCAAAAAGATGGCGATCGATGTCAAGCTACTGGGCAAAAAACTGGCCCAGCGAAATCGATGACAGTAAATGTTCATCACATCTTTTGTCGTCAGCATTATCCAGATATCGCAGCTTCTCAAGATAATCTCGTTACTCTGAGCGAAGCAGTTCATAAAAACTTTCATTCGTGGAATGGCAAAGCACCATGTACAGCCGATCGGCTAATCGAGTTCCTGGCTATTCACCACCCAGAAGCTGAAACTCTTACACTAAGGCTACACTACTCGAATAAGGTGTATCATCGCATCAAGCCCAACATCTTGGTAGCTGCTAAATAAGGGATTGCTACAGGATAGCCCTCGTCTTTGTCTGGTGGGGGCTATTTCGGTTCTAGGCTATCCAGTTCTTCAAGTATTTCCAAGCCTCTAGCTGCCGATCCTCTAGCTGCTCTCACCTTAAATC
>JANOPX010000069.1:0-21233 GCA_031422115.1 Chamaesiphon sp. VAR_4_metabat_408
CAGCCCCGTATTTTCTCAATCTGTAGCTATTGCTGAAACTGCATTAGGTAACGCACTTGGAGTTGCTCAATCTCAAGCTATTGGTGGCCCTGGTAAGAGTGCTTTGGCTCAATCGATCGCTCAATCTGTATCACTTTTGGGTAATGCTACCGCTCTTTCTGGTTCGACTGCTATTGGTAACAAAGGCGCAGTTGCCACCTCTTTAGCTCAAGCAGAAACTGTCCTCGGTGATGCTCTGGCGATCGCTCAATCAGATGCCATTAGTGGCCCTGGTAAACCAGCAATTGCCAAATCTCTAGCTAGTGCCAAAACATCTGTTGGTAATGCTACTGCTATTGCTAAAAGTACCGCTCGCTAAATTGGAAGCAGATGGAGAGCCTCCTCTCCATCTGTGCATAAAATTCAGCAGTTAATCGTATAAGTAATCAAAGACAACTATAAAATATCTGAATATCAATCATGAAATCTATCAAAACTTTAGCTTTAATCCTCGGCGCAATCTCCCTAGTCCCTGCTGTTAGTTTTGCGGCTAATGTCACTGGTAACACTTCAGCACCAAAACCACAACTCATCGCTCAAAGACCAGATAGACCCGTATTTTCCCAATCGGTAGCTGTTGCTGAAACTACATTAGGCAACGCACTTGGAGTTGCTCAATCTCAAGCTATTGGCGGCCCTGGTAAGAGTGCTTTAGCTCAATCGATCGCTAAATCTACCTCACTTTTAGGTAATGCTACTGCTCTTTCTGGTTCGACTGCTATTAGTGACAAACGTGCTGTTGCGACATCTTTAGCTCAAGCAGAAACAGTCCTCGGTGATGCTCTGGCGATCGCTCAATCAGATGCTATTAGTGGCCCTGGTAAACCCGCGATCGCTAAATCTCTAGCTACTGCGAAAACATCTATTGGTACTGCTACTGCTATTACTAAAAGCAGTGCTACCTCTCGCTAAATCGATCGAACAATATCTTCACTTTCAATCTAAAGAGAGTGCTCCCAATCTAAAGGGCACTCTCTTTCTTTTTAATCAGGATGTAAATAATCGATATGAACAACAATTATTTCAGTCAATTAACTGCTTTGGTGATGAGCTTTCTATTAATTTCATCAAGTCAAGCATTATCTTTCTCATCTAATAACTCTGAGACAACTAATCGCAACAACTTAGACAACTCAAATCGACTTGCTGCTAATAATCTATCTGTAGGGTTTGCTATTGGTATTGCTATCAAGGTATTGAATCGCACGGTGATTGTAGCAGAAACAGTAGCAAAGACAATCCCTGTGAATGTTCCATCTGAGTATAGAGATATTGTCTTACCAAAGCTTCGACAAGCTCAACAATCCATGGCTAGTGCTCAAAGTTCCGCTCGAAATGGAGATAATGCTCAAGTTGCCACAGCGGTATCTATCGCTATTAGTTTTATGGGTGAGGCGGCTGCATCTGCCAGAGCAGATGCAGGTTCTGTGCAGGCAATTACTACAGCTATGACGAAAGCCAATGAAGTTATAACCATTGCTAAAGGTAAAAGCTAATTCAATCAGAGCATCTCCTCTGGCGGGTGCTAGGGTTTACATATAATTCTTTTTCGATGGGCTTACCCTCAATCCCTTAAAAGATTAGGGTGGACTAATTGTTGGTGAGCATATTTGAAACTCTATTTCTTATTTGTCAACCATCCTCGAAACGCACAGTAGGGGCAATTCATGAATTGCCCCTACTGTGCGTTTCGAGGATCTCCCTAATTTGCCTTTAACCACAATTAAACTACCCTGCCCTTAATCTCTGCTAAAGGATAGTTCTAGCTCTCTCCAGAGGGCTGGCGTGGGGCAATAGCAGTAACCTAAATAAAATTGAGCGATTAATTTGATGATGATTGACCTTGTGTAGGATATTTTGGCTGATTCTACCCGTGAACTATCAGATTCAAATTGGTTGATACTTACCTGTAACAGACTCAAAGACAAGGTTCGTGAGAGAATAGTGTATATCTATGTATTCACTTGACCATGAATCCTCGGACTAGTATTCCAAATCTCTTCTCCACCTTCGCTTATCTAGAAGGCGACAACTTTCGGCGTTGGGTGACTGATGCGAGATTGCGACAAAGTATCCAAAGATGCCTCTCAACCCAAGCAGATCGATCGGAGGGCTGGTGGTCGATATACTGGTTTCAACAGCGGCAGAGTCAGGATTCGCCCCTAGCGGACACACATTTGTTTGCTTACTTGCAGGAACCTTGTTATTGGGTATCGCAACAGATGGCGCGGCGGGTGCAGACGAGTCAATATACTCTGGCAGATTATTTTCAGATTGCTAATATCGATATTCGCCGCGTGCTGAATGGTTTTGCGATCGATCGCGGTAGCACCCTGAAATCATACGCAGCACTGGTGCTAACCAACGCGCTCAAGGATACCCTCCGCCAACGTCAGACGGTAGATATTTGTAGCGATTGGGCGTTGTTACGCAAGTGGAGTAAAAAGCGTGTCAGAGAAGTCCTCGATCGTGTCGGGATTGCCCTGCCAGAAGCCTCTGAGTATCAACTTGCTTGGTTTTGTTTCAAAACATTGTACGCGCCTAAAGATAGTGGTGGAGAGCGATCTGCGACTCCTACTCCCGCGCTGTGGCAGGAAATTGCCGATTTTTATAATGCCCAGCGGCATCAATTAATCGTCCCTGGTGCAGCGATATCGCCCAGCCAAATTGAGGTACGATTGACAAAATTGGGGCGGTGGTTGCGAGATTATTTATACCCGACAGTGAATTCGCTCAATCGCCTTAAGCTGGGTGAGGAGACGGGAGAAATCCAGGATGACTTGTCGGATGATGCTGGTGCAACCCTACTGGATATTGCGATCGAACGTGAAGAAATTACCCACCGCACCAGCCAGCAATCCCAACTACAGACGCTCCTCACTCAATCTGTAGCAAATCTTGCACCCGAACTTCAGGAGATTTTGCAGCTATTTTATCAACAGGGATTATCCCAGCAAGAATTGGCAAGTCACCTCAAATTGAGTCAACCCACCGTATCGCGCCGACTAAAAAAAGCCGAAGAGAGCTTACTCCAAGCTTTACTTACGTGGATCCAATCCCAGTTGAATCAATTCCCAGATCCAAACGTATTAAAGAGTATTAGTACGACTTTACGTGAATGGTTAATCGTACATTACACAAATTCGACAGTAGTTAATTAAGGAGACTAGAGATGTATGTTTTCAGCACTAATTGAAGCCACCGATTGCGTATTACCAATTTCCCCCCAACAGCAAGCGGCAAGTTGGCAGCACCGTGCTTTCTCAACTGATTGGGGGCGATGGAATGCCTATCTCAATCAATTATGTCTGGAAACTTGCCTGACATGGCTCCAAGCCGAGCATCTACCCACGGTGAAAACTGGCATGGAACCAGTATGGGAAATAGTCAATGGTTCGATTTTGACAGTAGGGGATATCCGCATCGCGTTAATTCCGACAGAAACAATCGATCGCTCTGAATTAGAAGTCGCTCAAGAATGGGTAGATGTTCCCAGTTTGGCAGCAGATTATTATGTGGGAGTCCAAATTAGCCCAGATTGTCAGGAAATGACGATTTATGGCTACACTACCCATCAACAACTCAAACAGCAAGGTAGCTATGATGCCCAAGAGCGCACCTATGGCTTGGATATCGACGATCTCATCCCCGATCTGAATGCACTGTGGTTATCCTATCCCAGTTATACCAGCAGTCAAACTAGATCGCCCATCGCCGCTATACCTACTCTAGATCCAACTCAAGCCGATCGATTAATTGAAAGGTTGGGCAATCCAGCTATAATTATGCCGCGCTTAGAAGTGCCCTTTCCAACTTGGGCAGCTCTATTAGAAAATACCCAATGGCGACAAAGACTCTGCCAACAGCGACAAATGGGCGATTCTACATCTGTATTCACCCAATTAAGTAGTTGGTTTCAAGGGCAAATTGACGATCTGTGGCAATCGATCGATCGAGTACTCTTACCCCAACAGGTAGCAGTCGCCGTGCGTAGTGCAGCCAGCCAGACTACCCTGGAAATTGGTACTGAAGATATCTACCGAGCAAAATTATTAAACCTTGATGGCGGACAAATTGCCCTGATTGTCGGAATTTCACCTGTTTCTGAAACTGAGCGTCGGATTACTTTACAAGTCCATCCAGCCGGGGGTGCGGCATATTTGCCTGGAGAAACTCAACTCAGATTGTTAACTCCCGATGGTACTGAAATTGGCAAAGTGAGTGCGGTGGTGACAGAAACGATTCAATTACAATTTCGCGTCAGTGAGGGAGAACAGTTTGACATTGAGATTGCCTGCTGCGGGCAAATCTTGAAGGAGCGATTTGGGCTATAAAACGGGCGATCCTAGTCACCCTATACCGTCAATCTCTCTATGTACCAGGACAGTCGATCGACAATCATTTTAAACTAGAACGGATTCTCGGACAAGGTGGCTTTGGGGTGACTTTTCTAGCGCGAGATACACGGCAAAATCCACTAGTTTATTGTACCAATAAGGCAATCTTGATTGATTTTGGACTGGCGCGAGATTTTATAATGGATCGTCAAGCCAAGCTTGCTCAAGAAAAAAATAGCAAAAAATACATTACGATTACTGCTATATTTTTAATATTTCTTCTCGCTGAAACGGCATTAAATTATAGTAGTGTAGGGGTGGGTTTATGCAAATCAATATCGACCCTGCCATAAACCTAGAACAAAACCCACCCTCCTCACTAGAATATCCAGAATACACTGAAATGCAGGGCGTTATTTGTGGGGAGGGCGAGTTTTGATTTGGACATTTTAGTTTCTAGAGGGGGAGGGTGGGTTTTGCTTGAGGTTAATGGCACGATCTATCGTTGCTAGCATAAACCCACCCCTACAACCCGCCCCTACAAACATTCGTGCCACTTCAAGAATCGATCGAGAAACTCAGTAATTTCTATGCTACTGGTTCGGCGACAACTTCGACAGTTTTTAGGGCTGCAATTGCGGCGGCGGCTTTTTCGTCGGCTTGCCCAGCGAGGAAGATATCTAGTTGAGATTGGATTTCCCGGCGGACAATGCTTCTGTACTCGGCGAAATGTTCGATTTGGGCACAGACTGCCAAATAACTACTTATCCCACCTGGATTGAGCTGCAACATGCTCCAGAGGTTGCTCCAGAACTGCCAACGAGTAGAGCGGACTAATCCTTGTCGCCAGCAGATGGTGAGGAAGGCGCGGATGACGATTAGATCGATGGGTTTTTTGCGTCCTTTGCCCTTGTCAGGATAGGTCGCTTCACCGAGAATGAGGAAGTGACGGTAAGTGCGATCGAGGAATTTCGATGGTTCATACAATTCGTCGAAGGCATCTAGGTACTCATACGCAATCTCTTCGAGGGGGCGAGTGGGGACATAGTTCATCAACGTGGTTTGGTTGATGTTGGCAGATTTGCCGCGTAGCCTGCCTTCTTTTTCGAGTCGGTGCCATAGAGCTGTATCGGGTAATGCTTGGAGCATACTAAATAGAGCTGTGGGAATGTTGGTTTGTTCGACAAATTTAACGATACGTTGTCCCGCACCTTTTTTCTCACCGTCGAAGCCGATGATAAATCCTGCCATGACGCGGATACCGGATTTGGTGATGGTATGTACTGCGTCGCTGAGGGAGCTACGAGTATTTTGGTGCTTCCCAGTGAGGGAGAGACTTTCTTCGTCAGGGGTTTCGATGCCGAGGAAGACTGCGCCAAAGTTGCATTTTACCATTTGGTCGAGCAAATCTTGGTCGGCTGCTAGATCTACTGATGCTTCGGTGGCAAAAGAGAAGGGGTATTTGTGCTCTACCATCCAGGGGAGTAGTGCTTGGAGGAAGAGTTTGACGTTGCGTTTGTTGCCGATGAAGTTGTCATCTACCATGAAGATACTCCGTCGCCAGCCTAGCTCGTAGAGATAGTCGAGTTCTTTGAGGAGTTGTTCTGGTGCTTTGGTGCGAGGTTTGCGGCCATAGAGGACGATGATATCGCAGAATTCACACTGGAAGGGGCATCCACGGGAGAACTGTACCGACATCTCGGCGTATGCGTCAAATTTTAACAGGTCGAATCTGGGTACGGGGGTAATGGTAACATCGGGACGTTCGCCATTGGGTGCGCGGAAGGTACCGGATTTTTCGCCGCGTTTTACTGCTTCGACGAATAGAGGTAAAGTTAGTTCGCCTTCATCTAGAATGAGATAATCTGCGCCGACGATTTCGTGAGATAAGGCGGTTGCATATGGCCCACCTACGCCCACTAGCTTGCCCCGTCGCTTGGCTTCAGCCACTTGGAGGAGTAAATCTTCTTTTTGGACGATCATCGCGGAGCAGATGACAATATCAGCCCAATCCCATTCGGCTTCGGTGATGTCACTGACATTGAAATCGACGAGTTTGTAATTCCACTCTTGGGGCAAAATTGCAGCGACTGTGACCAACCCTAGAGGTGGTAACATGGCTTTGCGATCGAGCAGTTCTAATGTCTTCTCAAATGACCAGAAGCTTTTGGGGAAGCGGGGATACAGGAGTAGAATGTTCATAATAATATCTCTAAAAACGGTATTCCCCGTTGGGTAGTACAATCGATAATCTTTTGGATAGGATAACCCACTTAGGCTACATGACCCTAGTTTAACCGCTTTTGTTTCTCTGTCTACCCGACTCAAATCCAAATCCTATGAAACCCGACTTTCAAGCATTAGCAACTCTGTATAAAGAGACACTTTTGAATAATGTGCTGCCATTTTGGGCGGAACATTCGATCGATTCTACCCACGGTGGTTATTTTACTTGTCTCGACAGATCTGGGCAAGTCTATGACACGGATAAATTCATCTGGCTCCAAAATCGTCAAGTCTGGACGTTTTCGATGCTATACAATCAGCTAGAGCCACGGGAAGACTGGCTCAAAATTGCCGCACATGGGGCGAGTTTTCTCGCCGAACATGGGCGGGATAATGAGGGGAATTGGTATTTTTCCTTGGATCGATCGGGCGAACCTCTCATTCAACCCTATAATATTTTCTCTGACTGTTTTGCGGCGATGGCTTTTAGTCAATATGCTCTCGCCGATGGGGAAGCTTGGGCAAAAGATATCGCTCTCCAAGCTTATCAAAATGTGTTGCGGCGCAAGGATGACCCCAAGGGCAAGTATAATAAGACTTATCCCGGCACTCGATCGCTCAAATCTCTAGCCGTCCCAATGATTTTGGCGAACCTAACTCTGGAGATGTCCTGGCTATTGCCGAGTGAAGAATTAGACCGAGTTTTGGATTTGACGATTCAGGAAGTGATGGGTGATTTCCTCGACAAAAAGAGCGGCCTAATGTACGAACATGTCGCCCCAGATGGTAGTCATGTGGATTGTTTTGAAGGGAGATTAATTAATCCCGGTCATGGGATTGAAGCGATGTGGTTTATGATGGATATCGCCGATCGTCGTCAAGATAAAGCGACTATTAATAAAGCTGTCGATGTGGTGTTAAATATTCTCAACTTTGCTTGGGATGAAAAGTATGGGGGACTATATTATTTTATGGATGCTGATGGACATCCACCCCAACAACTAGAATGGAATCAAAAATTATGGTGGGTACATGTAGAAACTCTCGTCGCTCTAGCAATGGGTTATCGATTGACTGGAAGAGAAGAATGTTGGATGTGGTATCAAAAAGTCCATGATTATACCTGGGCGCATTTTGCCGATAAGGAGCATGGCGAATGGTTTGGCTATCTCAGTTGTGAGGGTGAAGTTTTGCTAGATCTCAAGGGTGGTAAATGGAAGGGCTGTTTTCACGTTCCACGGGCACTATACCTCTGTTGGCAACAATTTGAGGCTCTTGCTAAGTAGGGATGAGGATTAAATAATTTGCTACCCAACCTACAGATGTGCATATCATTAAATCCTCATTCCTAACCGCCGTCAAAAGATTTGGCTCATTACTTATTACTTATTACTTATTACTTATTACTTAACCCTCGATCGGTATTCTCTACTTCTAACCCACCACCTTCAGCCGTTTAGCTGAAAGATAATAGATTGGCGATCTCGATCGCATTATCAATTTACCACTTCGGTAATAATAAGGAGTGTAAACTCTAAACTTATAATTATCGATTAGCTCTCTGCTTAGGCAGACGCTCCGCGTTGGCGTTGGCGTAAGCCTGCCTTTGGCACAGCATTGCCTTGGCATTACGGCGCGGCTTTGCCAACGACAAAACATCGAGAAATCGACCTTCGACATGAGAATATCCATCAGTAAAGATCGACAAAAATACGATAAATAGACTTTATATGCGATCGGATCGACGAACCAGAATCAGTCAGCAGTTACCAATCATTAGGATCTTATATCTAGAGAATTGAATATGATTCGGATTCTGCTAGTAGACGACCAAAAAAGCATTCGAGAACGCCTCAAGTCTTTACTCGAAACCGAAGCAGACTTTGAAATCGTCGGAATGGTCGATAATGGTTATGATGCGATCGAACAAGTAAAATTGCTCCTACCTGATGTCGTACTTATGGATATGGAGATGCCCGAAATCGATGGGATTCTCGCTACCAAAATTATCTCCCATAGTTCGCTCAAAACTAGAGTATTGGTACTCAGTAGTTATGATAGCGATGAATATGTCGCCAAATCGATTCAATCGGGAGCAAATGGTTATCTACTCAAAGGCGCACCCCCCCAAGAAATCCGCGATGCAATTAGATTTGTCAACCGTGGCTACATGCAAATCGCTCCGGGGTTATTTGAAAAATTCATGCCCTCCCCCAGAGCGAAAGTTGCCCCAGATTCCTCGGAAAATAGGCCATTCAAATCTAGCCCCAGTCGTACCGATTTTATCTCTGGACTGAATCTAACTGGCTTGAACCCCTTCCGCACCGCTCCAGTCAAATCGGCCTTGTCTAGCCCCGATTTAGACCAACCTTCGGAGCTGATTTTAGATGTCACCGCCCAATCTAGCCGCAAATCGATCGGTTGGTATCAAGCTACTGCATTACTAATCGCAGGTTTGGGGCTGACAGGCGGGGTATATTTTCTCCGCCAAGGACTAGATCGAACAATGACTAGCACCAGCCAGGATCCCACGGCGGCTTCTAGCCCAGCGTTTCACGAGCTACCCTTTACAGGCAAAATCGAACCTCTTCAATCGATCGAGATTACCGCTACCGCCCCTGGTACAATTAGCAATATTCAGGTCAAGATCGGCCAATCGGTAAGTGCTGGCGAACGATTAGTCACCATCGAGAACACCGACGCAGAGCGAGTAAATCAAGAAAAAATCCGCCAACAGCAGCAATTAACCGCTGGGCAGCAACAAGCCGCACAGCAATTAGCCGCCCAGCAGCAACAACAAAAAATCCAACAGCAACAAACCCTTCTCGGCGAACAACAAGCCGCCAGTGGGCGCGTAAATACCCTGCAACAACAGATTGCGGGTTATGAGCGCAATCTAGCACCATTGCGTCAACAAGTCGCTGCGGCGAATATTGACGTGTCTGTGGCGACAGATCGACAGGCTCAATCAGCCATTCCCCAAAAACGAGCGGCGATGGCTCGCGCTCAAGCTATTTACGATCGCAATTTAGCTAACTATGAACGATTGGTACAGTATCAAAGTGAAGGCATAATTTCCCAAGCGCAAGTAGATCGAGCCGAAACCGAAATGACGATCGCCAAATCCGATCTAGATATCGCTACTGAGGACTATAATAGCGCGATCGTCACCGCCAAAATCGATGCCAATCGACAATCTGCTCGAATCAAAGCCACCCGGCTCCAACAACAACTAGCCCTCAAAGAACAAGCAGTACAACTCCAACAATTGCGATCGAATCTCCAAGTCGCTCAGACAGATTATCGCCAAATCTCCATCAGACTGCAACAACTCCAACAACAGAAATCCACACCAATCCCCACTACTTCAGCCAAAACTAACAAATTAGCCCTCGAACCCACCGTCATTAATATTATCGCCCCAAGTTCTGGAATTGCGATCGAATTGCCCATTACCCTGGGCAATAGAGTAGTTGTGGGTAGTAAATTATTATCGATCGCCGACCCCCAAAAACTACAAATTAGCATTAATTTATCACCCCAACAAGCAGCCCAATTAAAATCGGCTCAACGGGTAATAATTAAAGTAGGTCGATCGAATATATCTCAAGAATTTGTCGGTCTAATTACCACCATCGAACCTCCCTCAGATCGATCGATCCAAAAAGTCAATATCGAATTTACCAATCCCAACCGTACCACATTATTCGGACAAACTGCTATTGTTTATTTTCCCAAGAGTCAGGGGTAGGAGGGTAGGAGGGTAGGAGGGTAGGAGGGTAGGTAGTACGGTAAATTGTCCCCCCATCCCCCCAGTCCCCCAGTCCCCCAGTCCCCCAGTCCCCCAGTCCCCCAGTCCCCCCCTCTCCCCCTCTCCCCCTCTCCCCATCCCCCCATCCCCCCATCCCCCAAATGAGCATCCTAATGACAACCGAAGGCACATACCCATTCGTCAGCGGGGGTGTGAGTACTTGGTGTCATGAATTGACACATCAGATGCCCGATATTGACTTCAAGATTTTGGCGATCGTCGCCAATCCATATTTAACCCAACAATATCCCCTCTCAAAAAACGTTTCCCAATTGCTCAAGGTGCCACTATGGGGCATGGAAGATCCGATCGAGTATGGCTGGAGATTTCCCTTTTCCCGTGCCCTCAAGAGCAAAATTGCTACAACTCAAGAGACGATCTCCAACAGATTCATTCCCTTATTCGAGCAATTGATCGATGGAATTTTATCACCGCAGTTAAGTTCTATCGATCGACTCGGCGAAACTATTGTGGCGATTCATGAGTATTTTCTGCGGTATGACTATCACCAAACTATGATTTCTCAGGAGGTGTGGAAATCTTTTCAGCAGCTTGTCAGTACATCTTGGCAAACACTAGTCAAACCCGATCGGATTACCATTGGGGAGATTACCGAAAGTCTGAGATTATTGTATCGATTATTGTTACCAATCAACGTACCAATTCCTCCCGTCGATCTGATTCATGCTTCATGTGCTGGTTATTGTGGATTGCCAGGAGTAATTGGTAGAATCAAACACGATCTGCCCTTTCTTCTCACCGAACATGGAATTAATATTCGCGAACAATATCTCAACCTTCGTACGGGTATTCCATCTCTTTTCGTTCGCCGCTTTTTGCACTATTTGGTAAGTGCAGTGGTAAAACTAAATTATCATTATGCCGATCTAGTTGCTCCAGTCTGTGATTATAATACTCGCTGGGAACAGTGGTGGGATGTACCGAGAGAAAAGATTAAAATCATTTATAATGGTGCAGATCCAGACAAATTTTGCCCTACCAACCATCCGCCAAATAGTCATCCAGTCGTGATGAATATGGGACTAATTTTCCCACCCAAAGCACAGTTGAATCTAATTGAAGCTGCGGCAATCGTTCGCGATAAAATTCCCGATGTCGAGTTTCGTTTTTATGGCAACCCTTCAGATCTAGATTACTTTGCGCGCTGTCAGGAAAAAGTTCGAGTATCTAAGTTAGAGCAAAATGTGACTTTTGCAGGCTTTACTAGCGAACCTTGGCTGATGTATGGAGCCGCTGATGTTGTTGCTATGTCGAGTATTGCGGAGGGTTTTCCCTATGCCGTAATTGAAGCAATGTTCTGTGGTGCGGCGATTGTTTCTACTGATGTTGGTGGAGTAGCTGAAGCATTGGGCGATACAGGATTATTAGTACCTGCGAATCAACCGATAGCATTAGCAGAATCTATCATTCAACTACTCGATCTTTCGCGAGACAGCCGCGAGCAAATGGGCATGAGATCTCGCAAACGGGCATTAAAATTATTCACTCAAGAACGATGTATTCAAGCTCATCTAGACACCTATTTTCACTTAATTCGCCAAGCTAAAATTTCTGGAGTTATCAAAGGGATCGACAGATGACAAGCCATGCAATGCAAAATTTGATTGATTCGATTTATACCAACTATCCAAATGTTTGTGATATCTGGGAGATAGTCGCCATTGTTGAAGCGTTAGGTTATACCGATCGAATCATTGAAACCGAATTTGGATGTCCGAATGCTTTGATATTGAGTCAGTTTATTTACGCCCAACGAGAACACGTTCCTTTTCCCGAATATCCTGAGTCACCGATCGCCAAACCACCTCTAAAATTGACTGAAGAAATCCAGATATTTATCACTCAATTTTCTCATAGCTTTATTTATACCATCCCATTTATTATCTTATTAATACTCGATTATTTGCCGATCGATAAAACCAAAGACTTCTTACCACCAGAAATAAACTCCTTATTTGCGATCGTCACAATGGCGAGTCTGATTACGAGTAGCGGGTTCGTGCAAATGATTAGTCGGCGCGGATCGTTTTATATGGGATTACAAGATCCAATTCAGGCAAATAGAATCTGTATCCCTATTTTATGGATGGGTATAGTTACGACGATCGTCGTTGGTTTATTAGGCATTCTCTTTAGCTTTTATCAGCGCATTGCCGCAGATGAATATATTATTTTGGCAGGTATTTACTATACAATTATGAGCGCGATTTGGATGCTATTTGCTGTAATCGGCATTCAATATCGATTCGCCGCTCCAGCTATTCTGATCGGGATTACTTGCTGCTTTGCACTTCTGCGAATCTTTGTTCATTTAAGTGCGATCGAATCACAGCTCATCGTCATTACAATCGCCTCGCTCACACTCTCTCTGCTCGCCATATTTAATGCCATTAAATATCGATCGATCTCCCCAGAGTTTGGTAGAATAGTCTCATTACCAAATCTCAGCGTACTAGTCTACTTACTCGCTCCCCATTTCCTCTATGGAATAATTTACTTCGGCTTTATCTTTGCCGATCGCCTAGCGGCAAATTTAGCCACTGGCGGTATTTATACTTTATTATCTGGCAATAATCTCAGCTATCAAAATAGTATGGATATCGCCTTACTCAATCTTTTACTGATTGTCCCCTTAGTTGAATATTTTAGCTACAAACTGATCGTCTTTTGGTACGATCGAGCAAAACACCTCACCCTCGATGAAATAGATAATTTAGCTTGGCGACTACAAAAACGTTACTGGAAATCGTTTGCACAAATATTACTATTTTTTGGAATGCTAATGATAATGACGATTGTTCTATTAACTCTACTGCACCGCAATCTAACTGAGAATATCCTAACTGTTATCGCTTGTTTTGGCTATCTCTTTTTTGCGATCGGTTTATTTAATACCGTAATTTTACTCAGTCTCGATCGATTGCGCGATGTCCTCAATATTTTAGCATCAGCAATGATGGTTAATTTCATTCTCGGCTATCTACTCAGCAGCATCGCTGGTGTTTATTTTGCAGTCATCGGCTTAATTGTCGGTGGTGCAATCTTTGCCATCGCTTCCAGCCAAAAGACACTTGCGGCGATCGATCGAGCCGACTATTGTTATTTCTATAGTGGGTATTAATTAACAAAAAATTGTGCTGGCGGTTGAAACCGCGCCTACATAAACAAAACCCACCTACGCGGGTTGAAGTACGCTACAAACGCAGAGTATAAATGTAAGACTGGCACTGCCTACAAACCATATTTAGCCGAAGAAACAAGACTTTATACTAACTATGTTGTGGCGGAAAGTACCTCATAAATTTGACGTTGCTCGAATAGAGCTAAGAGATCGAGATTTATTTTGCCTGCTGCCGCCTCTTGGTGTAAAATAGATAAGGTACGATCGACTGACAACTTCGGTTTATAAGGTCTGTCACTAGCAGTTAGAGCATCATAGATATCTGCGATCGTCATAATCTGCGACTGCATCGGAATATCGATCGCCATCAAACCATGTGGATAACCACTACCATCTAATTTCTCATGATGAGAACCAGCAATTTTCGGCACATCTTGAAGATGTTTTGTCCAAGGAATTTGCCGGAGAAAATCATAAGTATGGTTCACATGAGACTCGATAATTAGTCGCTCGGCGGATGTGAGCGAACCCCTCGGAATTAACAATTGTTGAATTTCGGCGGCGGTAATTACTGGCTGAGGATTTCCCTCTAGATCTAGATAGGTGTATTGTGATAGTTGTTCTAAATCTGCGGCGATTTCATCTACCCGATCGGCAAATTCAGCCGATTGGAGCACACCTGGCAAATCGAGTTGATTGAGTAATTCCCAATAGGCTTGCAATCTGGCAAATTTTGCCGCTAAATCTCGATCCAATCGATCTAAATAACCACAATCGGGACAATTATCCCCCACTCGATGCTGATGTTTGCTATAATGGAAGAGATGACTATATTTCTGTTGGGCGCATTCAACCTCCCAAGTTCGCCGCATCAGATTAAAGCGATGAGCAATCTCAGTCAGTTGATGGGGATAGAGTTTCCGTTGTTTTTGGACTATCGCTTCGGGAATGCCAATTTTACCAAAGTCGTGAAGTAGCGCAGCATAACGAATCTCTTGAATTTGACGATCGCTAAATCGCACCGACTTGAGGCTACCAGCTTCTACGCCAGTTACCTCCTGACTCAGCCGCACGCTCAATTTGGCTACACGCTCTGAATGTCCCGCTGTAGTAGGATCTCGGCTTTCGATCGCATGAACCGCAGCCGTGACAAATCCGGCAAATAATACTTCTATACTATCTATTAATTGATTCCGCTCGATCGAAATCGCCGCTTGAGCAGCCAGAGAGCGAGCTATTTGCAGCTCCCAGTCGGAATAGGCTTGAGTAATCGAGAGTGCGTTAGTGGGTGTAATCCGCAGATCGGCTTTAACTTTGCGATCGATTAGTTGCAATACACCAATTGTATCACCATCGCGGTTCTGCATCGGCAACACCAGCACCGAAACCGTCCGATAATTCCATTCTACATCAAAATGGCGATCGAACTTGTAGGGGACATTTTGGGGCAATGCGTACGCATCGGGAATATTCAGACTTTCCCCAGTCGTCGCCACATATCCAGCTAGACTCGCCGGATTGAGCGGGATGCTTGCATATTCAAAGGAGATATCTGGCAGTGAATCGGTTTGAGCGGCGGCAAAAATCAGCTTTGGCTCTTTGCCCGTACGGTCTAACAAGTATACACTACCTGCATCGCTACAGGTAATTTCCCGACTCTTGGTCAAAATCAGATCGAGTAATTCGGTGAGATTGAGACAGTCGGATAGTGCATTCCCAATTTCCAATAACCGCTCGATCGTCCACCGCTCGCTAGCTATATCACCAATCGATTCTACCATAGTCGGATGTCTCCGCCAGCCGATCGTTCGATCGCTTTACGGTCTTAGTTTGCCCAGGATTGAGCCAAATATAGCATTTGGGAGTTGGGAGTTGGGGGTTGCCGATAGCTCAAGTGGGGGCAATTCATGAATTGCCCCTACTTGAGCTATCGGCATAAAGAATGGATTTCAGATCGTCAATCCAAAATCCTAACTCCTAACTCCCAACTCAATTCTTATAAGAAGTATTACAGTATGGATGAGTCAGTTGTCCATTTTCCAAAGTTGCTAAACCACCATCTTGCTTCCGATGTAAATGATCGATCGAAATTGAATTGCGATGAATCATCCCCCCACATATTTTACAGGTAGGCGCGTTTTGCAACGCATCTCTAATATAGATCGCACTTTTTTGACCAGTATTAAAATCTTTTGCCGTCGAATCAAATTGCTGAAAGATATTTTGAAAAGTTAGATAGCTAAAATCATTGCCGCTCATCACCGAACCGAGAGCTTCATCGATAGTGAGATTGGATTTAAAGGCGGTAACTAACTTGAGGAAAAATTGCGAAACTTGACTATAACTTTTTTGAGACGATCGATGTTTGCGATTGATTTGCTGGATGAGATAATCATATTCAACGATAAATTCCTCAAAGATACCGCGAACTTCGATAAAATCATTCAGTCGCTTGTGTTTTTCTAGCTCCATCACAAAATCGATAATTGCGATTAGTGAGGCTGGCTTGTGTCGTCCATCTTGAGAGTAAAAATAGATCGCCGGATGCAATCCTAATGAGTAGGATTGATTGCCATTAATCCGATAGGCAACTCTTCTAGCTTCCTTGAGGAACTTGAGAGTTGTTGCGCCAGTATCATCATCCGCAATTCCTTTATTGCCAGGATCCAACCGATTGGCAGTATTGACAAAATCGAGGACTAGCTGGAGAGTTTGAGCACCATATAACTTACCCCCAACTGGTAAATCGAGTGTCTTAATCGGCGTTTGGAGATTTGGTAAAAATAGGAGCTTGTTGATTTCTGCTGCTAATTTTTGGATTTCAAATTGGATCTCTAGAGAGAATGCCGACCAATATTTATGACCTCTGCCACTTCTGACGATCGCACGGGCGGCGATACTATTTGGCTTGTTGCGCGACTCAATTAATTTTAGCTCGGTTTTATCGATCGGCGCGGCTTGTTGATTGATTTTAAAGAATGAATTCTCCGCTTTTCTAGCATCCCCTTCTACCCATTGCAATTGAATTGCTAAAGCACCTAAATTCTGAGCGTACTTAACGATTTGCGCTCGCACCTTGTCGGGATGAGTCAATGCTAACTTAAACTCTGTATAGGAGCCGATATTCTTATTTATCAACGTCCTAGTTTGATGCGCGATCGACAATTGTTCTTCAGGAATAACCCCATCATAAAACAACTTCGATATTTGACCATCCCCATAATCATCATTCACCCAAGCAGACAAAGCACTCAAACGATGACTACCATCGATCGCAAATAAATATCCCCCCGAACTCCGCCACAAAATAATTGCCGGAATCAAATCGCCCTTAATAAAACTTTCAATTAGTTCATTCACCCGTTGAGGATCCCAGTCATTAGTCTCCCGCTGAAAATCTGGCTTGCGGAGATTGGTAAAAAAGAATGAATCCGCCTTGATATCCTCGATCGAAATAGTCTCTTTCTTCTTGCCCGAACTAGTACTTTCCTCTACCTCAAAATCTTCCCTGGCAATCAGCGCATCCAAATTAACCTTAGACATCATCATTCCTCACTCATCACTAAAGAACTCAAACTAGTCAGATGTTATAAATTAGTATTGGATTACCTACGGTACGCTACGCGAACGATCTTTACTAAATGCTACCTGAATTGCGAGGGCAAATAAGCCAAGTGCGGCAATACCTAATACTCCTGTAGCTAAAGTTGATGAACCCAATACCAAAGTCCTCAATGCACTAGCGATATTACTCGCCATCGTCGTCTTCTGGATCATTGGTCTAGTCGCAAAGGTCGTCGCAATACTGCTGGTCATTGTATAGGTACCGATCGCCATAGTGCCAGCAATTAGCGAGCCAGTCAAGCAACTTAGAATGCTAGGTGAAGCTTTTGGTGGCGGCGTAGTTTGAGTCATGGGGATTTTGGATTTTGGGTTGAGTAGAAGTAGTAGAGGTAGGGTGGGCACTGCCACCATCTAGGTTTTAGCTATTTTTTAACCATATAATTTATGCAGCCTTACTCACTCATATTTTGCACCAGTAATTAGAATTGGGCGTTGCTGAATACATGTATGATTTACCATTATGCGGTTCCTAGGATTCAGAGTAGGGGCAATTCATGAATTGCCCCTACTCTGAATTCATACATCAATTCAGCAACGCCTAGAATTGCTAATTCTTCAACCCTTGGGTACCTCGCGTAGGGCACCCCTACACAATTAACCTGTAGGGGTGCCCCTTGTGGGTACCCTCAGATCTACGCTAGTCTTTATGTATTGGTACAAGATATGAGGTTATTTAATCCTCATTCCTTACAGATTGTCAATCTCTAGACTAACCGTACACCGCGATCGCAGAATTTAGCTACAAACAATTCTAGATCTGGATCGGTGATATTGGCACGGACTTGGTGATGAATAGCTTCAGCTTGCTCCAGAGAATCAGCTAAACTAAACACCGTCGGCCCAGAGCCAGACATCATCGTCCCCAAATTCTCATGTCGATTCTCCAAAGGAGAGGCTACGCCAACGAATTCTCCCCGCAACTGCTCGACTAAAGGGTATGCAGGTAAAACCACCTTTTCTAAATCGTTATACAACAACTTGCCGATTTTGGCTGCATCTTTGGCGACAATCGCCTTAACTAGATCTCCAGAATGGATGCGATGGCTCAGACTAGCCGGATCCTGGGGATAATCCAGCCCAAAAGCCTCCCGATAGCTACCATAAGCCCAAGGTGTGGAAACTTCCAGACTGCGATATTTGCCCAGCACCACATATATCTCTTCTAAGCTAGGTAGGGACGAAATAGACTCCCCTCTTCCCGTAGCGATGGCAGTTCCGCCCGAAATGCAGAAGGGCACGTCAGAACCCAATTTTGCCCCCAATCCTTGCAAATCGCTCTGGGTAAGTCCGAGTTCCCAGAGTAAATCGATGCCAACTAGCGTAGCCGCCGCATTTCCAGAGCCGCCAGCCAATCCTGCGGCGATCGGGATATGCTTGTGCAAGGTAATCTCGACACCCCCATACTCAGCAAAGGCATCGGGATATTCTTGTTGCATCAATTCGGCGGCGCGATATGCTAGGTTGGTGCGATCGAGTGGTACGTCAGGATGTCCGCAGTGTAAGATTATCTCATCTCGACCGTGGGATTTGACTTCGATGCGATCGGCTAGATCGATCGTCTGCATTATCATCACCAGTTCGTGATAATTATCCGGTCTAATGCCCAAAATTTCTAGATGTAAGTTGATTTTGGCTGGAGCAATTAGGGTATAAGATTTCATCGGGGATAGGAGATAGAGACTGTCGATCGGTTAAGTAGTTAAGCAAAAACTTATCATAGTGTATCAACTTGCTGTTCGCCCTCGACCTGCTTTTCCTGGGGGATGTTGGGAGCAATACAATCGCAAAGAACACAATTTAGGATTTGCCCAATATGTTCCAATCGCCCCTCTACTGTAATCACCCAAGGGCGGGGGAAGAAAGGCGGTTCATGACGGGTATGCTGGCAATGTCCGCAATTGAGCTTCTGCTACCCAATGCTGCTCAAAATCCTGATGAAATCCAACGATAGATCTATGCAATATATTACTTCCCGATCGCTAATACTAGATTAGACAATTGAATCCATTGCTCCAAGCTCAAATCCTCAGCGCGAACTTCAGAGCTAAGATCCAATTTTTCTAGTAGTGGTATTAATTCTTCGCGATCGATCGCACTTTGAAGATTATTTCGCAGCATTTTCCGACGGGTACCAAATCCCAGTCTCACTAAATTATCTAATAATTTTGGCGATGTTGCTGCTATATCTAATTTTCTGGGAGTAAGTCTAACTACAGCCGAATCTACTTTAGGTGGTGGTGAAAAGTCTCGTGCTAATACAGGACAAACTAATTCACAGTGAGCCAAATATTGCACCCGAATCGATAACGCTCCAAAGGCTTTGGTACTTGGCTTTGCATATAATCTCTCCGCTACTTCTCGCTGAACTAATAGGACGATCGATTCAAATGGTCGATCGGCTGGATGGAGAATATTACCCAATAGTTTTTCTAAAATTGGGCCAGTAATATTATAGGGAATATTGGCGACGACTTTATTAGTTTTCTGAAAATTGGGGAAGTCTGTTAATGTACCTTCTAGGTCGAGATTGAGGAAGTCATTTTCCAATAGTAGAAAATTATCGATATTTCCCATCTTCTTGACTAATAAAGCGCAGAGATCTCGATCGATCTCCACCGCTACCACCGCACTCGCTGCACTCACCAATCGCCGAGTGAGAATACCAGTACCAGGGCCGATTTCTAGTACTCGATCGCTTGCTGTGAGATTTGCTGCTTGGATAATTCGATCGAGTACTCGCTCATTTCGCAGCCAATGTTGGCCAAATTGTTTTTTCGTCTTCATTTGTTCTAATTTACACCACGCCCTGAGCTAAATCGTACATAATTGGAAAATCTGTCACCCCATAGTCTCGACCCAATCGATTTAAAAGTGCGCTAACTTGGCCGCGATGATGAGTCTGATGGTTGAAAAAATGCGTCAGAGCAAACCAAAGCTCATGCGATCGTTCGATGCCACTACTATTAGTATAATGCAGGGTGGTTGCTAATATTTCTGGAGTCAGTTCTTGCAGCCACTGTTCGATTGATTTGTCGGTGATGCTGCGTTCGCTTTGCAATTCATCAAAATCAGCATAGAGAATCTGTCTCAATGACGCAAACTCAAAAATTAACTTCGCATTTTCCAAACTACTAAATTTATGCGCGGTACAGGTGGCAAATCTACTCATCCAAATTCGATCGGCTAATAGAATATGATTTAATGTGCCATGAATAGATCGAAAAAATACCCCCAAATCTCGTTCGCGCTCCTCTATACTCAGAGTCCCAACGACCTGATAAAACCTGTCGTTCATCAAAGAATTGTATTGTGACATGAGCCGAAATTGTCTGAGCTGAATCGATTCTGACATTTTACCTCCTTACTTATATCCATCACCAACTTCCCCCAGTCCCCCCCTCTCCCTCTCCCCCCGTCCCCTTTTGCGCTACCATCGAACCAGACGTAAACTACTCACCTTCAGATTATGGCAGATCCAATTACTCCAGCAATCAGCGATCGAATTTGCAAGCATATGAATGACGATCATGCTGATGCTGTCCTGATGTATGCTAAGGTCTACGGTAAATCTCCCGCCGCCGAGACAGCCAACATTAGCTCGATCGATCCACTAGGCATGGATGTGACAGCACAAGTAGATGGTGCGCCTGTGAATCTCCGCATTCCCTTCGACAAAGAACTCCAAGACTCCGAAGACGCTCACCAAACCCTGATTAAGATGATTCGAGAAGCGAAGAACTTTGCTGGTTAGAGTGAGTTACTGCGGTGATGGTGCTTTTTTAACACAGCGACGAATTATGAGGGAGGTTTCCTTCCTCATAACTTCGTCAAGAGAGAGGAACACGGAGGTTTTGCCGTTCGCGGAGCGTCTCGCAGAGAAGGCAGGCTACGCCAACACGGAGGAGGAGGATTGAGGTGTGGGGGACGCTACAAATAGAGTGAGTTTTCCACACCTATCGGAATTGAGCTGGTTTTGCGATGATATAAGAAGTTCAGATGGCACAAGGAAACAGATATGAATTTCTCCATCCAATCGGTCTACAACTGGTATCGC
>JANOPX010000070.1:0-2413 GCA_031422115.1 Chamaesiphon sp. VAR_4_metabat_408
TTTCCCTAGCGATCGTCAGAGAGATTTATCAGGATCGTACTCATCGATGGCGGAATATTCATATTGTTTTAAATTCGATCGCACTTCTCCTATTCGTCGGGCAAGCTTTTACTGGAGCTAAGTCATTGCTAGAAATTCCCCCTGTTTGGCAGAAGCCCTATGTCGAACAGCTCTACAAGCAGCAATGTGACAAAATGCCCTGTACCATTCAGTCAGCTCCAGCTTTGAAAATGCCCAAATAACCGCCCAACCACGGATAATTAGTGAATGGGCACCACCAACAAAGGCGAAGGAAAAACAGATGACGGCACAACATATCCTGTTGGTTGAAGATGAAATCAAACTCGCCCGATTTATCGAGTTGGAATTGCAAAGCGAAGGTTATCGCGTCACTGTGGCACATGATGGCATGTCGGGATTATCTTTGGTACGCGAGTCGGAGCCAGATTTGGCTATTTTGGATTGGATGATGCCCGGATTGACTGGGGTAGAACTTTGTCGGCGACTGCGTGCGACGGGAATTAAGATTCCGGTGATTTTGCTGACGGCTAAAGATGAAGTCGGAGATCGCGTAACTGGTTTAGATGCTGGAGCCGATGATTATTTGGTCAAACCGTTTAGTATTGAAGAGCTATTAGCTAGAATCCGCGCTCATCTGCGGCGCACCCAGGAACCGGATACAGATTTGTTGCAATTTGAAGATCTGAGTCTCAATCGCCGTACTCGTGAAGTCCATCGGGGGCAAAGATCGATCGATTTAACCGCCAAAGAATTCGATCTCCTGCAATATTTAATGAGTCATCCGCGCCAGGTATTTACTAGAGATCAAATTCTCGAAAATATTTGGGGGTATGATTTTCTGGGAGATTCAAATATTATTGAGGTCTACGTTCGCTATCTGCGGTTGAAGTTGGAGCATGATAGTGAGAAGCGATTGATTCATACCGCACGGGGTGTTGGGTACTCTTTGCGGGAGTAATAGTTTGGTAAGTGAGATCGCTTCGATACTCTTAATCTGTATAAGTTTTGGATCGGTGGAGGTGAGCCACGTTCCGCTTACTATAGAGCCATCCTGTAGTCCCCTGCATCCAAGTTGTTGTGCTGCTATATATGCCTCTAGGATTGCTTTTGTTGAAGGAGAGCACGTTCAAACGCTTCATACTCTGAAGGCATCTTGATATTGAAATGCTGGCAGATTGCCTTGACATCATGATAATCGTCCTCATCGAATTGGTATGCAGTATGAAACTTCACCACCCATTCTGGTGAGATGCACTTCACGAGATGCCCGTCCACTGAGCCAGTTCCAGCCAATGATTCTAATGGGTAGGGAATACCATAAATGTGATTACCTACGGCATCAAAAGTATAAGTATGAATATCAATCTGATGACCTTGACGATCGCCTAAGACAAAGTTGAAATCACTACTATCAGCACGATGCACATCACTGTACCCTCGTGCTGATAGTAAAGTATGGACTTGCGGTGAGTCTTTGTGCTGAATCGCAATGTCCAAATCGGCATGGGAACGTGTTTGTTTTCCAAGCAACGCATCAACGCCCCATCCGCCATCAACGTAAAACTCAATACGATGCTGATTGAAAAGTTGCACAATCTCAATTACATCATGCACTTTCATTTCAGGAATATTATTTCCCATTAATCTCTTAAATTGTATTATTTACAAGACGAAAACAGATAACCTAAGCGGCACACCCCGCTACGATCGATCTAATCTAGAATAACACCAGTTAAGAATTAACTGGCGGTTGTAAGCGCAAAGCGCAGGCTACGCCAACGCGGAGCGTTCTCGTAGAGTAACCGCTGCTATACAATCAAAGTCCGCCTACGCGGACTGAATTATTCGCTTAACCGTTGGCGTAGCCTGCTCCTTGCGCTTACCGTATTGAGTGGTAGTTGGACTGTGACAATCGTGTCAATCCCCTATCGCAAACTCGCCACCCTTGAGCTTCTACTATCCGTTTGACGATCGATCCGCCAACGCTAAACCCAATCGCGTGCCACTGGCTTTAATTATTAGCCAACTAAAACTAATAGAGCGAGATTAATTTATTCACCGTGATTTCTCATCAATTTCTCAGGAATCCATCAAGACTATCTCAGGTAAGAGCCTCATAGTAGTAATCAAGTTAAACAACTAAGAGGTTATCACTTATGAAACGCTTTGCACTTGTCGGTTTATCAATTCTCTGTTTATCTGTAGCCGCAACTACATCCGTAAAAGCCGAAATCCAAACCGAAAGCCTTGCGATGAACACCGCCGCGCTCGTCAATAGTAATACTGCAACCAGCAAACTCACCCCCTTTACATTAGTTTATCTTGCTTATCAAGGTGAGTATCGGATGCAAGGTATTCCTGGCTTTGGTTCACTTCAATCTGCTTATTCTAA
>JANOPX010000071.1:0-11799 GCA_031422115.1 Chamaesiphon sp. VAR_4_metabat_408
ATCGCAGCCATTTTGACTTCATTAGTCGCGAGTAAATCTTGAAGCTCTTCGGCATCGACAGTTTCTTTATCGACCAACATCACGGCTAGTTTGTCTAAAACGTGTTTGTTGCCCAGTAATACGTCTTTAGCGCGACGGTAAGCTTCAGCTACTAATTGGCTGACTTCATCATCGATGATTGCCGCAGTTTCTTCCGAGAAATCCCGTTCGGAGGCGATATCGCGACCGAGGAACATGTTACCTTGTTGACGACCGAGGGCGACGGGGCCGAGTTTTTCACTCATCCCGAAGCGCATCACCATTTGACGAGCGATGCGGGCGACTTGTTGTAAATCGCTCGATGCACCAGTGGTGACTTCTTCTTCACCAAAGATTAATTCTTCGGCAATGCGTCCGCCGAGAGCTACAGCCATTTGGTTTTGGAGGTATGAGCGGCTAGATAGACGATCTTCGCTAGGTACGAACCAAGTTAGACCGCCAGCGTTACCACGGGGGATGATGCTAACCTTCTGTACGGGGTCGTAATCGGGCATCAAGGCACCAACAATCGCATGACCAGCTTCGTGGTAGGCGACGAGGGTTTTGCGCTTCTCGCTCATCACGCGGTCTTTTTTCTCTGGCCCTGCGAGGACACGATCGATCGCATCATTCACTTCATCCATCGAGATTTCGGTCAAACTACGACGAGCGGCGAGAATTGCGGCTTCGTTCAAGAGGTTGGCCAAATCTGCACCTGTAAAGCCAGGAGTACGACGGGAAATCCGGTCTAGGTCTACGTCTTTGGCGAGAGTTTTGCCACGAGCGTGGACGTTGAGGATTTCTGAACGACCAGCGTAATCTGGACGATCTACTACAACTTGGCGATCGAAACGACCGGGACGTAGTAGCGCGGAATCCAGTACATCAGGACGGTTGGTAGCGGCGATGATAATAATCCCCGTATTGCCCTCAAATCCGTCCATCTCGGTGAGCAATTGGTTGAGGGTCTGTTCCCGCTCATCATTACCGCCACCCATGCCTGCGCCCCGTTGACGACCCACTGCGTCGATCTCATCGATGAAGACGATACATGGAGCTTGGGCTTTGGCTTGCTCGAACAAATCGCGGACGCGGGATGCACCCACACCGACGAACATTTCGACGAATTCCGAACCGGAGATACTAAAGAATGGTACGCCAGCTTCACCCGCTACAGCACGCGCGAGGAGGGTTTTACCAGTACCTGGAGGGCCTACTAAGAGGACACCTTTAGGAATTTTTGCACCGAGTGCGGTAAACCTGTCAGCATTTTTGAGGAAGTCTACTACTTCAGCGAGTTCTAATTTCGCTTGATCGATTCCCGCAACATCACCAAATGTTACTTGGGTTTGGGGTTCCATTTGGACTCTGGCTTTGGATTTACCAAAGTTCATTGCTTGGTTCCCTGGGCCGCTTTGAGCGCGACGGAGTAGGAAGAATAAACCGACGAGTAATAAGACTGGGAAGAACAGGCTGCTCAATACCCGGAACAAGACACTATCCTCGTTCTGTGGTAGGACATAGATGTTACCTTTGACATTGGCTGTCAAAATGTCGATCAATTGAGGATCGCTTGGTGGTAAGTCAACAGTCTTTTTGGTACCATCTTTGGACTGAATCGCTGCTTTGGTGCGGTCTGCACTCAAGCCGACGTTCTCGATCTCACCTTGTTTGACTTGTTGAATAAATTGGCTATACTTAATTCTTTCTTGGGGTTGGGGTGGTTTTTCTAAGAATGTAGTTGCTAGAGCGATCGCTACAACCGCCAGCAGGACATACAGTCCAGCATTTCTCCACTTCTTATTATTCACGTTTTAACGCTCTCCTATATTTTTATCTAGTGACTGGTAACAGTTGAATGGATTCTCAAAGAAGCCATTCGCCAACTGTCGTTTCCGCCAGTCTGCTTTATAATCTGTCAATTTATCTTTCTATTAACTTATGTTAACCTTTCTCTCATCTAATTGATAGGGGTGGGGAGTTGGGAGTTTGAGTAGGATATGTTGCCATCTAGTTAGCTGGCGGTTAAAACCGCAGCTACACAATCAAAGTCCGCCTAAAGCTGTACTGATCCCACAAGGGTTTTAAGCTTTCTAAGGCTGGATGTCTAGCATTATATTTTAGTGTACCCGTGGGAGTAATGACAGTGTGAATAGGGATGAGGTGGATTACCGAATTACTATAAGCGATCGATTCGAGGGTTTTTACCCATTCTTGCTCCCATTCGATTTCTACCACTTTTTGCTCCAGTTGAGCGATAATTTCGCCGCGCTCGATTCCGGGCAAGATGCCAGCATTTAGGGGTGGTGTGTGCCAACTCCCGTCGCGATAGCCCCAAAGGTTGCCAGTACTAGTCTCTAGCCAGTCGCCGCGATCGTTTGTGAGGATTGTTTCTTGGATGTTCTGCGATCTTGCTTGTTTGAGAGCTAGCCAAGGGGCGAGATAGTTACCTGTTTTGTGTTGGGGGATCGATCGAATATAATCTCGATGGGCGATATTTACAGTTACACCCTCTGTTTGCCAGTTCGTCAGTTGTGGCGGTAATTCTCGCCCAGTAATTAATTCTCGCCCATCGGGAAAGATGGTAATTCTGAGTACGGGGAAATGTGCTGCTAAATATGCGTAGGCTCGATCGACATTTGCCCAGTTTGGTTCGATCCAGTCTAGGTCGATAATACTCGATTTCAACCGCTCATAGTGCAGTTTGAGGATATCGGTATCGTTATTGGTTCGCAATGTCGTAAAAACCGTTGCGCCGTATAGTAAGCCAGGATCGTCGATGTTTAGTTCGATCGTCTGACTGTCGAATAATTTTCCATTGTACCAATACATAAAGCGTATTTGTTCATTCCAATCGTTGGCAACCATTGTTGGGTCTTTAATACATCGACAGGCTCCAAAGGTCGTGACTTTTGGCTGATGAATTCAGCCGATTGTCTGGAATTGAAGTCGATCGACTTGTAGCTTTATATACCAAAGCCTATAATTATTATACGCAGACATATTTCAAAGACAACTAGCTATTACAATAGGATCGAATAACATGAAAAATCGAGCATGGGGTCGCTTATCATTGGCCGCTGGAATTGGAATGGGAATGTTGCTATCTCTCGATTTAGCCGGATTTACCTCACCAGCAGATGCTGCTTGTCGTCCCAGTGGCCGCAGAATTGGCGGTCAAGCTGTGCTAAATTGCTCTGGCCCCACCAGATGCCGTCCCACTGGTCGCTATAAGACCGTTCGGGGTGTCCGCTATCGTATTTTACGCTGCCCTGGCTAGTTAAATGCGCTGGCTTGGTTCAACCGGAGCTGTCAAACAAAGATTGCTGATGGGCGGTTCCCCCGCCCATCCCACAACTGAGATTTCAATCTAAAAGATCGATCGAATAAGTTAGTAAAAAATTCCTCACAGATATCTATTCGTAACCGGAAAGCCCGCTCCGCTGGAGAATCTAAAATCCGTATGATACACCAACTGAAAGTACTGGATAAACATTAAATCCTTTGAGATCGTTTTCAGTTTGACGCTCTTGTCGATCGAGTCCAGCGCGAGTAGTTGAGTCATTATTAAAAGTAGGATTACTCGCAGATAGACTAACTTTTGGCGATCCTGTAAACATCACACCCAGATCGGCATTAAACCCAAAACCCTCATTAGCTGGTTGACCAAAACCGATGCCCAAATAAGGCGCGATCGAGTTACCATATTGATATTCGCCAGTGAGACTTCCCACTTGGTTGGCATTATAGGTAGTATTGTCGATCGTGTATGTACCGTTAGCATCAGGTTTGCCCGTAACTGCAAACTTATTACTTTGAGAAAGTAATCCACCCGTAATCCGAAAACCACCACCAAACGGATGATAATCACCCAGCAATTGAACGCTACTTAAATTCAATTTAGCATCATAACTAACGCCACTTTCTGTCCGACTACTGTTGACACTCCCAAAATTAAAGCCCAATCGACCGCTAAATTGAGGACTGAAAGATTTGGCAACATCGACACCCAAACCTAGAGTACCAACTCGCGCAGTTACGCCCAAACCTAGAGGTTGTTTGGAACTTGGTTCTGGTGTTGGAGCTTGATTCAGCGCAATAACGCTGTCAGTCAGATTCATGAGACTGTCTTCCAATCCAATATCTAGTCCCCCTTGCTTGAGCGCAACACGAGTTCCAGTCAACTTGACGAGACTATCTTCCAACCCAATATCTAATCCCAATCCTGCTTGAGCGTTAGATATATTGACTGTCGATTCTCTGGCTGCTGCGGGGTTTATCCCGATCGAATTCAGTCCAAGACTACCGATCGAAATTGCGATGAGATAGCTAAATTTTAAATTTGGCATGGTTTAATACCCCTGATAACATTACACCCGAACAGATTGTTGCCCTAAAAGCAGCAACCCTGATGAGTAGATTTCGGTCAGTTTGAGAACTACTATCAATATACTACCCATCCAGCTCGTTGTATGCACCTATTGCACCAATATTCCAATACCATCGATCGCCCCAGCTACTCCCAATACGGTTCGGTTAAGCTAAAAACTGTCAGTACAGCTTTAGGCGGACTTTGCATCACGAGCAAGGATTTTAATCGGTGGCAGTTCTTAACCGAACCGTATTGCAGCTACTCCCTTCCCGCTCTAAGACTATAGATTAGACTCTGTTCTTTATTCTCTGCGCTCTTTGCGCCTCTGCGGTTCAAAAATAGAACTCTGGTTGAGTAACTAACTCATGGTGAGATCTATACTCTTCTGGCGGGAAGGGAGTATGTCAGAGCCTAAGCAAACTTGATTTTGAGATAATCATCATCCATCTTCGCTCCCGTGGGTTGGAGAGCCGCTAGAGCTTGAGGTAAGACCATATTTCGACGGTGGTTGCCAATCCTGATATTTAATTCATCCCCAGTTTTGTTGAGTTGAATTTGGTCTTTGGCAATTCCTGGTAGGTACAATTCGAGACTGTACTGATTGGATGCTTCCTGAACCACTCTGAGGGTAGTTTCTTTATAGTAAACTTGAGCCGGATCCTCGTCTGCATAAAGCGTCTCTTTCAATCGATCCAATGCTTCTAGTCCGCATAGTTCTTCGGCATATAAAGGAACTTCCTTCACTGGTAACGGTCGGAAATTCTCATGAATTTCTTGACGATACTGCTCTTGATTTTCCTTCCACTTTTGGAAAAATGGATCCGTAACAGTATCGGGAATAATCCGGTTGGCAATAATTAGATCCGTAGAAACATTGTACAAACTCAAATAAGCATGAGCGCGGAGTGATTCCTTGATCACCATTTTCTCTGGATTGGTAACTAATCTTACCGATACCTGAGTATTATCCATCAAGACTTTTTGCAATGCCTCGATTTGCTCGTAAAATTCGTAGGGCGCATCCATGACTTCCTTATTCGGTAGCGAGAATCCCGCGATCGGTCGGAACAAAGGTTCTACCAGCGGTCTGAGCGCGACAGAAACCGCCTGCAAGGGTTTGTAAAACTTTCGCATGTACCAGCCACCAATTTCGGGCAAACTCAATAGTCTCAGGGCTGTTCCCGTGGGGGCAGAGTCGATAATCAGTACGTCATAAGTACCTTCATCATAATGCCGTTTCATTCGTACCAGTCCAAAGATCTCATCCATCCCCGGTAGGATCGCTAATTCCTCTGCTTGCACCCCTTCCATCCCTCGCGCTTGCAAGACTTGGGTGATGTAGCGTTTTACCGCACCCCAGTTCCCTTCTAGCTCCTTGAGTGCATCCAGTTCCGCACCCCACAAATTGGGACGAACTTCGCGCGGATCGTGCCCTAGCTCCATATCGAAGCTGTCAGCGAGAGAGTGAGCGGGATCGGTACTCAGCACTAGGGTACGATAGCCTAGTTCGGCACACCGCAAACCAGTTGCAGCGGCGACAGAGGTTTTACCTACCCCACCTTTGCCAGTCATCAAAATTAAACGCATATGCCTTGTTTCTGTCCGAGTAATCTTTGGCGCAGTCTCTTTTGGTCAGAGTATCGCTAGTTTCGATCTTAGCGGTTTTTGAGCGATCGGGGAGCGACTCGATCGATTCAGCTATTGTTGCCGAACGCCGAGCCGAACAACCAGTTAGCCTAGCAAAAATGCAGAAATGGTTAAAAAAAATGTAATTGCTTCGTGTTAATATATAAAAATGCGGCAGTCGATCGCATAAATAATCCCCATTCCAAAAAAAGTCCGAGAACTGAAACAGTACCTATCTAAAGCAGAGTTTGTTCTCCAAAAAGGAAGATTTTGAGGAATTGATTGAAATTATGCAAGATAATAATTAGCCATTACCAGAACCTAGATCGTTCTCGCTTGCTTAGGATCGATCGCAAAGCCTAGCGAAGGTAATCGAGTCCCCAAATCCTAACCTCGTCCTCGATTCGGTGTACAATCGACAAATCCAATTGCTTCACTATCCAAATATCCAGTCAAAGCCATCTCTACAACTGCTTCAACTGGAAAGTTAATTTCAGCAGCTCGATCGATAAATGCTGCTCTAATCCGCTCTGGCAAGTTTTCGAGAATCGTTTGAGCCGCCATAGGTGTAAGTCGTTCTAAAGTCTTCGATTGCATAGCTTTAACGCTCGATTGGATCGGGCATGTTTTGGACTCTTTGCTAGCTATACTAAAAACGCTTAGGAACTGGACTTTCTAGAATTAGCCCCAGAAACCCGACTTCTTCGGAGAAGTCGGGTTTCTGACCCCTCGCTATCAACTTACAAAGTCCAGTCTTTAACCGTTTGGAGTATAGGAATAAAGCATGTATCTATTTTAGCTGCTGGCGATCGTCAATAGAAATATTGTTTATGATGCGTTGGCGGTAGCGGAGCGTTTGCCCTAGCAATAGCCTCTCTGAAAGAGAATCAAGTTCCCAATTCCCACACGACCAATTTGCGAAAGATTTTCTAGAATCTTTGTTATCACCTTTGGGCGAGGTTCAGACTTCACTAAAAGTTAGTGGAGAAGTTCATGAAATGGATGTTTACTTTACTCCGAATCCAAATGAAAAAATAACTTCAGATTTAGGATTGTTAGCCAAATGTGCTGAAACTGCTACTGTATTTGAGCCTTTTCGGAGTTCTGTGAAACTTGCTCATTCGTAGCTGTATGTCCAAGTTATTCGATTTGCACAACTATCTGATTCGGGAAGCCAAGAAACATAAGCAACCGGAACCAAAAGAGGAAAAGTTACCCAAGTTATGGATTTTGACTCCGATTCTATCGGTAGATCTATTGGAAAGTATTGGAGCCAAGTCAGACGAATCTTGGGGTGAAGGTGTGTATCTGTTGAGTCCTGCATTGAAGACTGGCATTATCGTTATCCATCAACTACCACAGACACGAGCTAGCTTATGGTTTAGAGTATTAGGTAAGGGAAAAGTGCAGTCACAGGCGATCGATGAAGTAGCGGCTTTACCACCAGATAATCCTTACCGCCAAAATGCCCTAGATTTGCTGGGTAATTTAAAGGTAATTTTAGAAGCCAGAGCAATTATTGAACCAGAGGAGCAGAACTTGATTATGCAGTTATCACCATTGTATCTAGAGAAGATTCACGCTGCCGAGCAGGTTGGTCGTCAAGATGGAAAACAGGCTTTAATTCTTCGACTTTTAACTAAACGGGTGGGGACTGTATCCTCGGAGGTAGAAGCACGAGTGAAAGCTTTGTCTTTAGCGATGCTCGAAGAGTTGTTTGATGCAGCTTTAGATTTTACAGAGATGAATGATTTGATGATGTGGTTGGATGGACATCAGTAATCGATGGAGTTTTTCATTATTTTTTTGTAAAAATAGCATTAATAATAGCAGCAGATCCCGCCGAACCTAAAAGCGTTAGAAAGGCTAAAAATGCTGGATGAGACAAGAAAGCTGATATTTTGGATTTCTCCTCTTTCTTTTGAGCAGAAGATGACTCTATTGTATTCTTCTGTTCATTGTCATTGCCAATCTGTACACCTGTTGAATTATTTACAGTAATATTATTGCCGTGATTTGTAGGTAGTGAGATAAAATTACAATCGACAATTTGATAGGCTTCTTGAGTCAAAGAACATGTGTATTGAGATCCATCTGGATCTTTATAGCTACAGTGAAGATAGCTTTTCCTAATTAATACATCTAATGTTGTTTGTGAGAAATACAAATCATCAGGGATTGTTTCTTCGATTATTGTGTCTGTGAGTTTCTTCCAAGAATTAGTGAAAAGAAATATAAGATTATCTTCTTGGAATCGATCTTTTCTTACAATTTCAACTAACCATTTCAAGAAATCCTGTTGGGTTTGATTTAAAGTTGATGACATGATGGTATCTTAGTGGTTTATCTTATGTAAAATAGAATAATAGTTTTCTAGATTCCATTCTTGAGGTTCATGTATTCCTCCATCTCAGATTTGAGAAGTTGATACCGATCGGAAACCAGCTTACATCTATTGTCTAAGCTAAGTCGAATTGCTAAAACGTCTGGAAGGTCATCAGCATTGTATTTTGCTAATTCTTGACCAATTAGAATATCAAGCATGAAAGTACTGCATTCCCGTCTTAACTTGTAACCAATGTCTAACAATTCTTGCACTTGCTTGGCAGCTCTAGCATATAAATCAGCTTGTTGATTATATAAATTAGAAAATCTTGCTAATTTCTCTAGCCTCTGTAATTCTGCTAGTTTAAATCTTAAATCTTCATTCTGTGGATCTATGTTCACATGTAAATCTTTTGCTACTGAGGCTATTTGATTAATAGTATGAAATTCTGGATCTCTTGGTATTTCATTAATTAATGATACATCAGATATTAAATGCTTAGTTTCTGAAAAGCTGACGTATGGTTCTTTTTGAGAAAAATAGTTTTTACTGGCTTCAGGTATATTAACAAGAGTAGGATGCAAAAGAACTATCTCTTTAAATGATGCATGAACAGGTATGGCATATAACTTACTACTTTCTATAAAAACAATATTAGCTTTTCTAATATCATTTATTTTCCTTTTTACTTGTTGTGCTTGTTTCGACATTTGTTCTAATCCTTGTTTTGATGCTTGTTTTGATGCTTTAGAGCGAATAATACAGTACACCCAAACTGGGAAAAGGACAATAGTGAAAAACATTGTTACTGGAATGAAACCTGATATTCCATTGGAAGAAATAGATGCCCATAACAACAATAGTATAAATGGAGATGAAGATGTAACAACGCAGCCAAACTCTTGCATATTATGTATCTAAGAAGAAAGCTTATCTATAGTATTCCCTAAATAGTTGTAAAATCCTTAATAAAAGCGATCAAATTTATTGTTAATCTGTCTCACATATCCGTGGGGCTGGTTTATACAATTTAATCTTGACCGTAACAAAAAATACTACAAATTCGTCCACCCTCACTAGTCGATCGAGAATACTAGATTTGAAAAGCAGCAAATAGTAGATCGATCGAATCTGCAAATCTGATTATTCATCAAGTAGTCTAATAATTTCATCATTTTGCTGAATCAGGACAGAATTCTGTTTGCTATTGTCTTTCAAGAATTCTAATATTTCATGTAGCGACATCACAATTTTATCTATACGAAATAACCACCTCGTAAAAATAGCCGTTATTAAAAGACTTATCAAAAGAAATATGAGATAAAAAATAGCTTCCATATTGCGATTCGGATTTAATATTTACATGAAATTTGTATTATTGTAAGTGTTCCCAATTTTGGATAGATAATCTGCGCTACCATAGATAATCGCCCAAACAATCCGAATTAGAGGCAAAATCGTGGCAGTTGCAGTAGATCGTCTCATTACTCCTGAAATCCTCAAACCCGCGCGTTACCTCGGTAACGAACTCGGTGCGGTGCATAAACCGTGGGAGAGTGCGACAGTTCGCTGGGCATTGACATATCCAGAGATCTACGAAGTTGGGGCGAGCAATCTGGGGCATATTATCCTCTACAGTATTATCAACGCCCAGCCGCGCCAATTGTGCGATCGAGCCTATCTTCCCGCAGCGGATTTAGCGCAGAAGTTACGTGATACTCAAACACCTTTATTTGGGGTAGAGTCGCAGAAGTCCCTCGCCGAATTCGATATCCTCGGTTTTAGTCTCAGCTATGAATTGGGCGCGACGAATATATTGGAGATGTTGAGTCTGGCGGGAATTCCCCTGACGTGGCGCGAGCGTGCAGAGGGAAATTATCCGCTGATTTTTGCAGGGGGACAAACGGCGACATCGAATCCCGAACCCTATGCGGATTTCTTTGACTTTATCGCTCTTGGGGATGGGGAAGAATTATTACCAGAAATTGGGTTGGTGGTTGAAGATGGTAAAGATGCGGGGCTGAGTCGGCGTGATTTATTATTGGATCTCGCTCAGGTTCCCGGCGTATATGTGCCCCAATTTTACGATTTGCACGTCGATGGGAGTGTGAAGCCAAATCATCCCGAAGTACCGGAGCGCATTCTCCGACGGGTAGCTACGCCGATTCCAGCATACTCGATCGGACTAGTACCATACGTTCAAACTGTACACGACAGGCTTACCATCGAAATTCGCCGTGGGTGTACCCGTGGCTGTCGTTTTTGTCAACCTGGAATGTTGACTCGCCCAGCCAGAGATGTGGAGCCGGAAGCGGTAATTAATGCGATCGAAACGGGAATGCGATCGACAGGTTATGATGAATTCTCGCTCCTCTCACTCAGTTGCTCGGATTATCTCGCTCTTCCCGCTGTGGGATTGGAAATCAAGAATCGGCTCAAGGATGAGAATATTTCGCTCTCCCTCCCCAGTCAGCGGGTAGATAGGTTCGATGAAGATATTGCGAATATCATCGGTGGTACTCGTCAAGGTGGTTTAACTTTTGCACCGGAAGCGGGTACCCAACGGTTGCGGGATATTATTAATAAGGGTTTGACGAATGAAGAATTGCTGCGCGGCGTGAAGACGGGTTTCGAGCAGGGTTGGGATAAGATGAAACTCTACTTTATGATCGGTTTACCAGGCGAAACTGATGTCGATGTCATCGGGATTGCTGACACAGTGCGTTGGCTCAAACGTGAATGTTGGCAACCCGCAAACTCTGCGCTGGGTACAAAGCGACGGATTTTAGATTTTAATATCACCATTTCCAATTTCACCCCCAAGCCCCATACCCCCTTCCAATGGCATTCGGTTTCAACTACTGAATTTGCGCGGAAACAACGGTTACTCAGAGATGAGTTTCGAGATCTGCGCGGCGTTAAGGTCAATTATACCGACGTACGCATCTCGGCAATGGAAGATTTTGTCGGACGGGGCGATCGATCTCTCGCTCCCGTCATCCGTCGCGCCTGGGAACTCGGCGCGGGGATGGATGCCTGGTGGGAAAGTCTCGAAAAAGCTTACGGTGCCTGGGCACAAGCGATCGACGAAGCTGGTTTAGACTGGAAATATCGCCGCGTCGAAAATGGCGAATGGAATGTATTTGAGTTACCCCTCCAACCCTCCTTAGAAAGGGTGGCTCCAGATCCGGCTCCCTCCCCTTTCCAAGGGGAGGGCTGGGGTGGGGTAAAAATCTCCGCCGAAACACTAGCCGAGCAGGAATTGGCTGTGGGTAGCGAAGATGGCAGGGTACCCACAAGGGGCACCCCTACAGATCCTGGTGTTGCGTCAAGATCTGTAATTAACAGCCGCGCACCAAAACTCAAACCACGCACCACCGAAAGCGAAGCTGCACAAACAGAATCCCCAGAAGTACCCCCAGTCCCCCAGTCCCCCAGTCCCCCCGTCCCCCCGTCC
>JANOPX010000072.1:0-23057 GCA_031422115.1 Chamaesiphon sp. VAR_4_metabat_408
AGGGGCACGATGCAACCTGTAGGGGCACGATGCAACCTGTAGGGGCACGATGCAACCTGTAGGGGCACGATGCAACCTGTAGGGGCACGATGCAACCTGTTGGGGCACGATGCATCGTGCCCCTACAGGTTGCTGATAGAATTAAGATCATGACAGTATTTCTACAGAACTTATTAGGCGGTTTATCGATCGGTAGTGTCTATGCTATATTCGCGCTAGGCTATACGTTGGTGTTTTCGATTTTGGGGATTATCAATTTTGCTCATGGGGCAATTTTTACCCTCGGTGCTTATTTCACCTACGCCTTAATGGGTGGGAAATTTGGGTTCAATGGTTTGCTTGCCAATTTTTCATTAGGCATTCAACTTCCCTTCTGGCTGGCGGCAATTGTCGCTGCAATCTTGGCGGGTGGAGTTGCAATTGCGATCGAAAGATTAGCATATCGCCCACTGCGGCGGAAACAATCGGATCCATTACTGATGGTAGTTTCTAGTTTGGGTGTCGCTTTAATCCTAGTGAATTTGATTCAATACTTAGTTGGAGCAGAGAACTATACATTTCCAGGCAATACTTATGGTAATTTACCTAGTGCAATTAATTTTGGCAGTGAGACAAGCCCGATCTCAATTCGGACAGTGCAAATCATCATCTTTATTATATCAGGAATAATTCTCGCTGGACTGACTTATTTTATCAGTGGGACGAAATATGGTAAAGCAATGCGAGCAGTAGCCGAAGATCCGACTACTGCAAGTCTACTCGGTATCGATACCGAAAGATTCATTATGCTCTCGTTTTTTGTGAGTGGCTTCTTGGGTAGTATTGCTGGTACTTTAGTTGGTTCTAGTTTTGGAATTGCTGGACCATATTTTGGAATTGGCTTTGGATTAAAAGGTTTGGCTGTGATTGTTTTGGGTGGACTGGGTAGCATTCCTGGCTCTGTTATTGGCGGGTTATTAATTGGCATGGTAGAATCCTTTGTACCTGATTCAGGATATAAAGATGCTGTTGCTTTCGCCATTTTATTTATCATCCTTTTAGTACGTCCCCAAGGAATTCTCGGTCAAAAGTTAATCCAAAAAGTTTAATTTAATCTAGAATGCCACCGATTAAAATCGGGGCTAGTGATGCAAAGTCCGCCTGCGCGGACTAGGAGATGATTTGAGTCAATCCAAAATCCAAAATCCAAAATCCAAAATCCAAAATCCAAAATCCAAAATCAAATGAATGATTTTTTCTCTACATATGGCTTTCTAATTGTCTCGATGCTATTTGGTTCGATGTTGGGAATTTCCCTCTACTTACCATTAATGGCGGGACAATTATCATTAGCTAGTCCAGGTTTTTATGCTGTTGGTGGTTATATTGCGGCGATTTTATCGACCAAGGTATTTGTGACGACGGGGATGTTTCCGATCTATTTATTGCTACTAGAAATGGCGATCGCAGGCATCATTTGCGGGATTTTGGGGATTTTAGTTGGAGTGCCTGCGCTGAGATTACGAGGCATTTATTTGGCGATCGCGACCATTGCCTTTATCGAAATTCTGCGGATTCTTTCCCTCAATCTGGAAATAACTGGCGGTGCGGTGGGCATATTTGGAATTCCCCAACCATTTAATAGTCCGATCGAGTATCTTTGGATTGCCTTACCTTTATTATTATTAAGTATGGCATTCGTCTATCGACTCGAAAATATTCGCATCGGACGTGCCCTCATCGCCATCAGAGAAGACGAATTAGCCGCCGATGCAATGGGCATCAATCCTACCTATTACAAGGTGTTAGCCTTCACATTAGGCGCAATTCTTGCGGGTATAGTTGGTGCAGTCAGTGCCCACTTTTTAAATACTTGGAATGCTCGACAAGGTACATTTGATGCGAGTATTGTCTACTTAACTTTCGTCTTAATTGGTGGCTCCCGCAGCTTCTTGGGGGCAGTCTTGGGCGGAATGGTATTTACCGCCATGCCAGAATTATTGCGATTTGCAGCAGATACACCAAATTTACCATTATTTATCGCTCAGTTTCTCAGAGATGGACGATTGATGATTTTTGGATTGCTAATTGTGCTCGGTACGATATTTTTCCCCCAGGGTTTGGTTCCTGCGGGATTATTGAAAAAGCCAGCCGATCGACATTAGAAGTTGTTTAATAAGATCGAATACAATTAGTGAATATGATTTATTTTAGCTTTTTCTTAAAACTCCGCTCCATCGCTTTCAATATTTGGATCTCATCATGATGCTCTCTGCGCTCTCTGCGCCTCTGCGGTAAAAAAAAGGATCTCTGACAGTAGATAGAGTAGGGACTTTCAGATCTAAATCCTCAAGTCTTCTACTGGTTTTGGATTGGAGCTGGGATTTGGCTTTGGCTGGCTCCCTGGAGTTGGTGAAATTGGGCTGGGTGGGTTTGGTGAGTTAAATGGATTTGCATCGGGTACCGATGGAGTGGGGGTAACTGTGGGATTTGATTCTACTTTAATCGAAAATCCTTTAGTTACTTTTTTGCCATCTTTATCGGTGACAGTTAGAATAATTGGATTTGGTAGAGCGGTGGTGACTTGAATTTGTTTGGTACCCGTTTTTTGGACTGTACCAAAGGGGGGTAATTCTACTTGGATATTTTCTTCACCATCTACTTTCCAAGCTAGGGTGATATTCTCACCTTCACGTACGACGCTAGATTCTACATCAGTACCATTGAGGGTGAAACTAATAATCTTGGATTGTTTGGCTAATATTTCAACTTTAATCGGTTGGGGTGGGGTTGAGGATACTTTTTTCGAGCTAGAAATAGGGATTATTTCTAGTTGATATTTGCCAGCTCGATCGATATCGACGGGAAAGTTTTGACAGATTAGGTTTGTTTTTTGAGGTTCTGCTTTACAAGTATCTTTGATGAGTAAATTTCGATCGATCGTTTTATCGCTGGCTATTTTACCATCTTCAGTTTTGGCAATAATTTGGACTGCGGTTAGTTTTTCTGGATATAAAATCGACCAACCTAGTTTAATTTTATCACCTGAATTGTAAGTGGGTTTATCTGGCTTAATTTCTTTGATTTCTGGTTCTGGTTTGGCGACTACTTCAACTTCTTCGGTTAGTTGAGATCCAATGACTTTATTATCTCGATCGAGTAGTTTTAATTCAAATGTATATTTACCTGGTTCTTTTGCCTCGGTTTTGAAGTTACGGCAAGACAGGACTTTATTTTGTTGACTACAGGCAGTTTCGGGATTATTTTCATCACCTAATAGTTCGGATACTTTTAATTCGCGTTCTTTCGGAACTGGCCCTTTGGTGGAAAGTTTGATATTTTGTACCTGTTGGAAATTGTGAATGTCCCAGTTTAATAATACTCGATCGCCTTCAGCAATTTTCCTACTCTCAGGGGCGAAATTCTCGACTTTGAGGGGATGTGGATATAGCAAAATCCAAGCGAGTAAACCTAGCCCACCAAGTACACCGAGAATAATTAATAAGAGTAACCAGAATTGCCACCAGGGGCGAGCTTGCCAGACTAAAGTTTGATGTGGTAATGTATCTAATGGTAACTGTTCGAGGTCTTCGACATCGACTTGAAAGTCGATAAATAGTCCCGCCCCAAACATCGGTTGTTTCGACCTTTTTTGTGGTCGAACGGTGAGATCGACGATCGTACTTTTGCCCGGTGACAACTTGACTCGATCGACATTAAATCTATACGCACATATCTCTTCTTCTGCTCTAGTCTTGGCACTCAAAGCAACTTGACGGAGGGTATTTCCGTAGTTAGCAATTTCGATCTGATATTTACCACTACTCCGTCTAATTTGACCTAAAATAGTATTGAGTTTTAAATTCAGACGATACACTGGTGGAACCTGAATATAGATCGCATCCAACATTACCAATTCGGGTGAATTTTCTGAATGCAGCCGCACGGTAAAAGAGTAACTACCCGCCAATACATCAGCAGGTGGATTAAATTCCAACCAAATTTGTCCGGTAAGATCTGGGTTGAGTTCCAATCGCGTCGCACCCGATGATAATCCGGCATTCTCGCCGACGGTGGGATAACGAATGGTAAACCATTCTTCATCCAAATCGGGGCAAGTAATCCGAAAACTATCTACCCGTCGGGAACGGTTATTTACAGTGATAGCTAGTGGTAAAGAAATTCCAGCTTGAAAGGTTAGCGGCTGGATGGGATTACTAGTTGGTTGGAGGGCGAATGTAGAGTCATATTCACGGATGAGTGTTTGTTCTTTTAGTAATACCTTAATTTGTTGAGCAAACTGAATCGGTGTATCGGCGGGATAATGTTGGGGCGCATCGACAATGATGTTATAATCATAGGTGCCTGGTAATGCGTCAACTGGAATAGGTACTTGAAAACTGACTTCAATACTTTGTTGAGGTGCGAGGGCTACTCGCTCGGCTGCGCTGGGTAATTGGGTGAAAAGTTGAAAAGTTTCATCGGTAAAGACATCAATAATCGCATTTTGGGTGCCTTGATTCATTACCACCACATGGAGATCTAGAATCTCTCCTGGCATTCCCGCTTGAATGCCCGGAGGATTGATAATTACTTTCAGTGGGCTAGATCCTGACATTACCAATATCTTCCTTAATTCGTCAACTGATGTAGTTTAACCTGGAAATCTTCACCACCAGCGATAATTGCAATACCGCGATCGGTTGTTTTGAGATCGATCGTGTTAATCTTACGATCGCTACGATAGATTTCTTGTCCGGTAGGTGCTTGTCGATCGACCTGATATGCTGGAGTCAATCGCCAAGCTACCAATCTCCCGTCATCGCCACCACTGACTAATAATTTACCATCTTCACTAAAAGCGATACTCCGAATCGATTGCTGACTCCCTCGCCACCGCGCCTTGATGCCCGATTGCTGACAGTTTAACTCTTTCACCCCTGGAGATTGTGCGGCATTTTTACTTTGGGCACAGTTTGCCAAATCCCAAATGGTAATATAACCATCAGAGTCTGCGCTAGCCAGAATTTTTGGCGCATTGGGTGCAAATGCCAAACTCCAAATATAGTCACCACTTCCAGCACTCAGTTTCTCATCTAATTTCCCTAGCTTTTGGACGGCAAGTTGGGGACTATTTGGATCTAAAATATTATTCTGCCCTTCCCAGACAACAAACTGTTTATAGTTTCCGCCAATAACTAATGTATCCCGATCTTGACTCAAAGCGAGAGCGCGAACTTGAAAGCTGGTTTTGAGTTTAGTTTTGAGATCTAGCAAATGACCTGGCTCTGCTAAACTAAACTGACCATCGGCTGATAATCTTTGCCACATCATCAGATTACCACTCCCATGACCGACAAATAGATATTTGGAATCCTGACTAAATACTAAATCGAATACGCGATCGTCGGTGACTTTTTGCGGCGGTACTAGCTGACTAATCTTTTTAGCAGTAGCCACATTCCACAATTCTACCGAGCCATTTTCCAACCCCACCGCTAGTCGATTGCTATCTTCTGGCATCAATCGGAGCACGCTCACAGCTCGATTGGGAATCGCCAGTAAACCTTGAGCAGTCTGAGCTTTGCCACAAGCAGTCGCCTCCGCACTAGGCAAACTCCGAAAGGGTTCTAACTTACCACCCTCTCGCCGCCATCGCCGAATCGTGCAGTCATCCGCACCACTCACCACCGTATCCCCATCGCCACTAAATCGCACCGAATTGACAAAGGCGGTATGTGTCGCCGCTCCAGGTTTGAGCAGCCACGCGATACAGCCTGCGATTGCCGCCAGTACCGCGATTTGCATCCAGAGGGGGACAATCGGCAAAACCCTCACTGTCAGGGACTCAGTAGCTGGATCTGTAGTGCCCAAGCGGAGATCGGCTAAGATGGGTTTGGCTTCTAAATTGAGCTTTTTGCCAATTCCCAACCAGTGGCGTTTGCTGGTGATTTCGAGCTGAACTTGGGTAGTTTGCCCCAATTTGAGATTGGCAGTTGGTGGTGAAATAGTCGGACTACATCGATCGGCATCCTTGCCCTGTAGTAAAATATCGATCTGCTGGTACAGATTGCTATCGTTTTTAAAAACCAGGGTAAAGGGTGCGGATTTGTCTTTCCTACTCGGCCACCATTGCCCCTGTGCGGGTAGTTGTTGGTGTTTTGGGGCTGAGATGTCAAAGCCGATAAATCCGACGGGTAAGACCTCGATATTGCCCTCGATCGATGGTATATTATGCCCGACGGCTTCAATCCGAAAGGGATAGTTTTGACTGGGAGCTTGAATCACTGATGGCGGTTGACACTGGAAATTTACCTCGACTTGACTCGATGGCGGAATCGATACCCGCCGCTCCTCACCACCCATCAGCCAAGTTGATTCGATGCCTGTCAAGCGGAGCACCATCTCTACATATTGCTGCCCAAAATTCTGCACTTTGACGGGGATATCGAGCAGATTGCGGGGATAAATTTGAAACTGTCTGACGGGCAACTCTACCCCAATTCTAGCCGATCGACGATCGCCCTCGATCGTCAATCGCACCAATAACCGTCGCTCTTGTCGAAACTGTGGCGAAAATACCCGCACTGTCAGATCGATCGTCCCAACAAAGCCCGGTACCGGACTCTGGAGTACAATAACTTGGAAAGTGGTAGAACTACCTTGGGGAATTGCGGCGGCGACTTCTGGTGAGATTTTATACCATTTGGCTCCTGCTTGCGGATCTTCTCCAGCAGCAGACACTTCTACATGAAAATTGGCAAATCGATCGCCATTATTGCTAACATTGACATCAAAAGAAACAGGCTGTGGCGATCGAAAGGTTAGACTCTGAATCGAAAGACTGGCATCGATCGCATTATTTTCCATAGGTGTACTAAAAGCACTTATAAACTGGACTTTGTAGAATTACGCTAGATCCCCGACTTCTCGGAGAAGTCGGGGATCTGTTCTCATAGCTTTAAAGGTTCGCGAAGTCGAATATTTAGTCTTTTGCAGTATAGTCACAAATAACCCAGTTCGGTATACATACCGTCATCATCTAGCGTATCATCTCATCATTACTAAAAATGCTTTATCTAGACCATTAATCTATTTTTCAGCTATTTGTCGGTAATTGGAGATCGGAATTGCCCAACTTAATGCTTCCATCTGCTGAAAAATTTCCACAGATGGCTTAGTACCATCGGCAAATGTAAAGGCATCTAAACCCTGAATCGGATATTTCAATCTACCATTAATTCCCACCAGTTGTCCCTTATCATTAAATACTGGGCCGCCGCTCATCCCTGATTCTACTTCATTGGTATAACCCAAACTATATCCATCTGGAAGACTGCGCGATGAAATCAAACCCACCTTTCCCAATGTAAACCGAAATGCTTTGCTACCCCAATCAGTGGTATCCTCAATTTTTTCTGGTTTCTCGCTGACATGCTGATTGGGAAATCCAGCCGCATAAACCGCAGCATCTGGGATTAACTGTTGCGAATCGCCTAACTCGACAACTGGATAGATCCTATCGCTCTCAAATTCGATCGTCGCCAAATCCAAATTCTTTAAATTTGGGGATGGTTTTAGTCTGGCTGAATAAGTTTTGCCATCTGGTAATAGCACCCGATAGTTAGCTTTTTGGATGCCTTCGATGACATGACGACAAGTCAATACTGTATAAGTTTTACCCCTACGTGAGATAGTTACTCCAGAGCCAGGAGCAGATTCTGAGAAGATCCTAATCGTAACTTCTTTGGCAATCTTTTCAACGATCGGACTTTTATCTTCAACCTTCGTCGGAATTGATGGCTTCGGCGGCGGCACAACATTTGTAGACATCATTGCTGGCGTTACTTCACAGCCTGCTAGAGCTAACAATAACAGGGACATCGGAGCAAGGGATCTATTTTTAGCTGACATCAATTCAGAGATAATATATATAATAATCTAGAGAGAGTAATTGCAACTTATTACGTCAATTACCCTCTCCCGTATTCGACATAAATCTCTGAATTATTTAGCTCTTATTCTTCAGAAAGAGCTGCATCGATCGCCGCTCCATATGTCTCATAAGTTTCTGTTGTACTGCGCTGTGTACCTTTACCAGAACCGAGCTTACTAAAATCTAATAAGTCAGCGATGATCTTTTTCTCTTGCCCGATCTCATTACTTTTCAAAGTAAATAGCAAGTTTTCAGAAGTACACTTATCCCCATCCTTGAGAATAAAACAAATTACTGGCTTATTATTCACCATGCCATTACTCAGGCGTAGACTGTTTAGAGTCCCACTAGTAGATACAGCTTTTGTCAACCGTTGACTAACGATTTGGCAGCGTTTTTGAGGCGTGTATGTACCAAAAGATTTATCAGTCCAAGTGATCATTGGGCCGACTAATCTATTCCCCCGCTTTGCCATCGTTACAAAATCTTTACCCTTAGTTTTACATTCAAATACAGTTTTTGGTAAAGAATATCCAGGTGTAGGATTAAGGATTGTGGGCAAGAGCAACATGCTAGTAGATGCAAAAAGTAGCCCTAAGTAGCTAGAATTCAATTTTAGTGATTTCATAAGTTTAATGATTAAGTTGGTTGTGAGATAATGGTCTAGGGGCTAAGATTGGCATCTGCGCTTGTCCTTCGATCGTAGACCATAATTTGAAGATGAAAGTTCCAGTGTGTAGTCAATTTTGCCTATTTATCTCTAAGAGGGTGTTTGAAAAGTAATAAGATCGCACTCGCAAACCTTAGAGAATCCCCCCCCAGCCCCCCTTAAAAAGCGGCTCGCTATGGGCGGGGTTCCCCCGCACATAAAAGCGAGACAAGACAGGGGGGAGCCGGATCCGATCCCCCCCTTAAAAAGGGGGGTTAGGGGGGATTTTCTAGAGTTGTGGGTAACAAAACAAACTTTTCAAACAGCCTCTAAGATTGGAGATAATGGACGATCGCATCTGCGGTAGCGATATTAGTTCCCAGCAGGATTTCATTAATATTGCAGAGTCTCAACATTGCCTCTTCATTGGCTTTTCCAGCTTGATTTTGGGCAAATAAATCTCTCAAGAAAATTACCGCTAAAACATCACCCGAATTTATTAATCCAGCTAAAGCTTGATAGCCTCCGGCGGCTCCATTGGCAATTTCTTTACTGACTACCATTCCTGTCTCTTGATGCAAGCTCTCTGATATAGATGCCCATGAAATTGTCAGACAGGTTGCTAGAAAATCTTTATTTCGCTCGATCAGCTCGACAAGATCGGTTATTTTCTCATCATGAGCGATTAGTACTATTTGTTTCTGTTTCAACAATTCAGCTCCAAATCTTTTAGTCGGTGTATTTAATTCAACCGTATTTTCTGCGGCTATTGCTACTATCGGTACAGGCGAAGATGATTCAAATTCAATATTCGCTTCATCCAATTCATCTATAACTAATGCTGTTGGTGAATGTGTTTCGGTAACTAAAGCCACTGGATTTTTTGCGTCATCATCATCTAATTCATCGACAACTAATGCTGTTGGTGGAGGCGATTCGATGACTGGAACAACTGGAACTTCATCATCTGATTCATCAACAATTAAAGTGACTGGTGGATGATGTTCGCCAAGCTGGACAAATGTACTGCGCTCGTCAAATTCATCGATAACTAATGATGTTGGTGAAGGTGATTCGATAACGGGAACAACTGGAACATCATCATCTAATTCATCAACAATTAAAGCTGCTGGCGGATGATGTTCGCCAAGCTGGACAAATGTACTGCGCTCGTCAAATTCATCGATAACTAATGATGTTGGTGGAGGTGATTCGATAACGGGAACAACTGGAACATCATCATCTGATTTATCAACAATTAAAGCTGCTGGCGGATGATGTTCGCCAAGCTGGACAAATGTACTGCGCTCGTCAAATTCATCGATAACTAATGCTGTTGGTGGAGGTGATTCGATAACTGGAACAACTGGAACATCATCATCTGATTCATCAACAATTAAAGCTACTGGTGGATGATGTTCGCCGAGCTGGACAAATGTACTGCGCTCGTCAAATTCATCGACAACTAATGCTGTGGGTGGAGGTGATTCGATAACGGGAACAACTGGAACATCATCATCCTCTAAACTCGAAGGAGTTAAATTTGCACTTTGAGCTACTTCAACAATAGGTACGATTGGCGGAACTACTGGTTCCGGTTCGGGGATGTCTTCAACCTGTGGTTGTTTTCGATTGAATAATGCCGGATCTATAACCTTAAATACTGTAGCAGCTTGTTCTTCCTCCTCTTCTATTTTGAGGACAAAATCACCAATCCGAATCGTATCATCACGATTCAATAAGTATTCTTGTGCTGGAGTGGTTAATCGATCGTTAAATAAGGAGCCATTCCGACTACCAAGATCGATAAAATAATAGTTACCATTTTTAGATATAATTCGACCGTGACTGCGACTCAAATCTGGACTATCTAATACTAAATCTGAATCTGGAGAACGTCCGATCGTACATTCATTCTTTAGTTTGAATATCGAACCTAGGTCAAATTCTCTGTCTTCCAATTTTGGGTCTAATTCTACATAATAAACTTTGATTTTCATAATATTTTTTGATTTATTTTATTTATTTCTGTTACCCATGTCTGTCGTCTTGCATGTTCCAGGCTCAAGATTTCATCTTGCGACCAATGGAAATGATAAGCGATAAACGCTACCTCCTCATATACTCGCTCTAAGGGGTAGCTTAGGACTCCCCCGCTAGTTCTAGCTCGACTGCAAATTCGGTGTTGCAATGGGGGCATTGTGCGGGGATATGTGCGCTACCTTGGTGGTTGATTCGATTATAATATTCCCTGAGATAAGATATGTCGAGAATTGGTAAATTTTCAAGTAGATCTGGACTGACATAATTGAGACTACCCAATCGGGTGATGACTCGCGATAGCATAATCAAAACCCCATAGGCTGGATTTTCTCGCACTTGAGGTTCTTGTTGAACGAGGATTTCATCTTTGGCGGTGGCTAATCGCATGATGCCCTGACGATGTACTCGTTGCCGATCGTCCATCAGTCCTCTCGGTAAAGTAAAGCCAAATTCAGTGCTAAGATTATCTTTACGACCCATAGTATTTTAAGGATTGATGAGTGGTGCTGGAGCTGTGGATGATTTTTCATCTGTTGCTGGTTTATCTTCTTCCCAGCCATTGATCTGACGATAGAAGTCTTGGAGATAATTTAGATCTTGTGTAAAAAAGTTTTCGACGATCGATGGTGTTATTTCTGATAAACTACCCAAACAAGTAATCACTCGTGATAGAATGATAATGGTGGCATAACCAGGATTTGATTTGACACGAGGGTCGCGTAAAGGTGCAATTTCATCGATCGCGATCGACAGCCTCATCACCCCCTTTCGGTGAATACTTCCATCGGGATCCAAATATCCTTTGGGAAGTGTAAATTCAAACTCGGTCGCAAACATAACCCTCCTAAATTACTCGATTAACTAATTGGATTTACCCGGATAAATGTCTCGAAGGCAATCTCCATTTCTTCAAGTTCGATCGTCGTAGCACGAGCACTGAGATCGGCGACTTTGTAACTAGTCGGCCAAGCATTACCCAATTCAAATCTTGCTTGCATTTTGGCAGCTTGATCGTAAATACTCAAATGAGCATTACAGCGTTGCTCCGCCCATTTACCATCTTGAACTGCTTCAAACCAATTCCATAAAGTCTTGGAGCAAGTCATCCCTCGCTTGAGAGTGAGATTACCACTTTTGACATTACCGGGAATCTTTGTTCTCACTACGTTTCCCTTGGTGGCTTTGCCCCACTTATTGGGTGTGACTTCACAGATTTCGATCGCATCTTGAGTCCGTTTCAATCCCTGACATTCTAGAAAGATGCCATCTACTTTATCAGGAGAACTCTTTAATTCTAGTTTCAAATAAAACCGATTGGCGGTAAGAATTTCAAATTCAGATGTCCTCGATCTAGTGGTAGCGTGAACTTCAAATTTAGGCATATTCTATCGATCCCTTTAAATAGACGAAGGAGACATCCGATCGATGCCTCCTAAAATTAACATAGGATGGGGATAAAGCCGCTCTATTTGGCGGGAACTCGTTTGATACCCTCATGGACTAATTCGATCGTTTCAGTTGCCATATCGCCGGAGGAAGCGGTTAGAGTTGGGCCTGTATATTTACAGGGGTAGCAGTTCTCTATTTCCCATCGTGCTTGCATTTCGCCTGCTTGATTATAGGCTGACACTGAAGCTAGTTTGCGTTTGCTGCTCCACTCACTTTTACCGCCCATATTTTTGTTGCACTCTTCATACCATTTATAAAGGTCGATATCGGTGGTGGCAACTAGTTTGAGTGTGACGTTGGTGAATTTGGCAACTGTTGGGGTGGCTTGACGAGTTGCCATTCCGCCTTTTGATGAGCCATGAATTTCTTGAGCGGGGGTAGATTCAACTCCCAATCCGCTTACTTCTTTGATAATTTTTTGTTCGAGACCTTGGGCTTCAAAATAGAATCTAGAGGCGGTTAAAAATTCGGACACAATATGACTCCTAATATTCTAGAGAATTCCCCTTAAAAAGGGCTAAGGTGTATACCTCAGATCCGTTGGCATTTCTTGTGGTAACAGAACCCGGATCTGGGGGTTCCGACCCCCAGACCCCCCGTCGGTGGGGGGAGTGTCCCCCCCCCGAACCCCCCCTCAAAGCATAGGTTGTTTGAGACGGTGGGGTGGATGTACGGCAGGCTTTGTTGGTTTGTGGGATGGGTCGGTTTTTGAGGGGAGCGGCAAACTACTTAGCAATCCTAAATGAAAAGCTAGATCTTGACTTCTTCCTCTCTGCGCCCTCTGCGCCCTCTGCGGTTAAAAAATCTTGGAAGTCATTTAGGATCGCTATATGTTAATCCAAAATCCAAAATCCCCCTACTCATCTTCAGTACCATTCCACTGACTGATGCGGAAGACGATAAACTCGGCTGGGCGGACGGGACAAATACCTACTTCGATATAAAGACGACCGAGAATCATTGTTTCGGGGGGGTTTAATTCTGCGTCGCATTTGACATAGAATGCTTGGTCGGGTGAGGAACCAAATAATGCTCCTTCGCGCCATAAGCGTTCGAGAAAATTGCTCACAGTTCGCCGCACTCGCGCCCATAGATCTTCATCATTTGGCTCGAATACTGCCCATTGTGTGCCAAGTTCGATCGATTTTTCGATATAGCTCATCAAGCGACGAACGCTGATATAACGCCATTCGGTTTTATCTGGTTCGACGAGGGTACGTGCGCCCCAAATCCGAATGCCGCGATTGGGGAAGGTGCGAATACAATTGATACCGAGGGGGTTTAATAGTTCTTGTTCGCGGAAATTGGTTTCATAACTCAGCCCGATTACGCCTTTGGGAACTTCATTTGCTGGGGCTTTATAGACACCTCTGGTTTCATCGTTGCGACCCCATACACCCATTACATGACCGCAGGGGGGGACGAGAATTGGTTTACCACCATTGCGAGGATTGGGTACTTTAATCCAGGGATAATAAAGCGCGCCAAACATCGATCGACGGTTGAATCGTTGCAGCCAATCTACCACGGTTTGAGGTTTGACACATTCGGGTGGGGTATCTAAAATAACCATCCGGTTGGGTGGATTGGGGATATCGCCAGAAGCCGAACCTTCGCACATACTCAGCATCAATTCCATGATGCCATGTACTTGGTCGAGATCGATGACTTGGGTTTGATACGCTCGCATCAAATCTGGACAAGCTAGCATGGTGATTTCGTCGATTTCAAATAGTCCGCGTACGCCTGTACGATCGTCTCGAACTCCTTCTAATTCTACGGCAAATCGATCGGGTGTCGAGCTGACAATTGGTGGTGCTAGTTCGTATTGTCCGTTACCTGGGCGACGGGCTAGAGGCTGCCCAGCGCGAGCCAACTCTTCGACGACTACATACATCGAATTGCGGAGGGTTTCCACGGCATAGGTGGCGACTGTAGCCGCTACTTCGGCATTCATGGTCAAATGCTCGTATTGCTCTAAGATCTCTTCGTCACGGCGAATTTGGACGCTAAAGTATTCGCCTGTATTTGGTGGTGCTTCCCCTTCTGTACCTTCGGGGAGGGGGCGCGGGCTACTATCTGTCACCAAGACAGTTATCGTGCCGCCAGAGGCTTGTTCTGGGCGCAGGGTAAATTTGAGGGTAGGACGATTGCCTCTTCCAGGCATTTGGAGGGTAATCGGTTCGGGGACGCGGGGTTTGGGTGCGCCGGGTAATTGAGTTCCGATGCTGGATACCCAACAACGACCGCCACCATTCATAAAGTAGCCATATACTGCAAATGGTAAATAGGCGTTGAAATCTGTAAACCCATCGGAATTGGGACGGGCAAAGTAGTTGAGATATTGCGTCCAATTGGTAATCAACATCGGCTTGAATAATTCCGCCGAGCCGCGTACATCTTCGGTGAAGCCGACAAAGCCAGCTACCGCCGTACTTACACCTTCAATCGGTCTACTCCCTCGATCGATCTCTTCAACATACACACCGGGCGCGAAATAATCAAGTCTAGCCATAATATCTCCAAGTTGCTAAAAGTTATCGATTTGATACCGGAGTTAGTAATATTTCTTTCAATGAGTGGGTATGACTCTCTACTAGGAAGTTGACGGTTTGCGGTAAATAACTGAGACAATCTAGTTTGACTGCATAGTTACCGATGGACAGATTCTCAAAGAAAAATAATCCCTCAGCATTACTAGTGGTGGATTTTTCCGTTCCTAGTAAAGTAATTTTTACCGCCCCTACTGCTTCGCTGGTGACTGCATGTTTGACTAGCCCAGCAATCTTCACTTGCCTGACCATTTCAGTGCGTTCGCTCTGGGATAGCGTGTTATTTTTTATACTAATAATTCGATCCCAAACTACTGATGTGGAAGTCGATTGGGCTTCAAATGGGATCGTCACTGTGAGGAACAATGCCGCACGCAAAGGCACCGTCAAGGCACTCCACAATGAGCCGACATCGATCGCTGGCTCTAGGGCAATAGACATAGACAGATTGCCATAACCTCGCAGTTCTGGTAATAAAAATTCCTCCCGCAAAGAACGATGACGGAGCAGTACCGTCAGGGCTTCTGTTAGCAAATGATGTTCGCCCAATGCGGTTTTGTCCCAAGCAGTTAATAGCACGGAGACATCAAACCAAGTCGGCGGCCAACTAACAGTCGCAGTTTGCATCCCGCCTGTCTTCTGACGATCGAATTGCCTCCCAGAATGTTGTAAATTCTTGCTCTCACGAATGTCATAAACATACACGTTGAGAATTGGTTCTGTTGCTTCTTCGCGACGATTACTAGGATGACCAAAATCAATTTGCTTCGTACTGACTAGGGATGTACCCCCCGCCAGAATTTCCGCCAAAGTTTGAAGAACGAAAATAAGCATCAGTCAGCCAACGGCTAATTTTTGGATATTCTTAGGGTATATGACCGTACTAATAAAGGTAAATTAGACTTTGGTCGATATTTGTGTATATTCCGTCTGGCTGTTATACTACTATCTTATGTCCCCCCTAAAATTTAATTTTCTAAGGTTGAGGGTCGTAACGAGAATCAATTCGCATAGTTTGACTACTTTGCCTGGTTTTCATATTTTTATTGATGAAATTTAACAATTGCTTGTTTAGCAAGTCAGATTAGGTCGAGCCTATTTCTGTGAATTTTTCATGAACTTTATTTAGAGTTAAAGTTAAAATTGTGAATCTTAATGGGATTGAAACTAGCCACAATGCAGTTGGATCGACGGCAGAATTAGATTTTGAGATGATTTGCCAGTTGCAATGTCAATCGGCTGTCGATCTACAGCCGATATTCTTTGCTAGAGTGGTATACTTTCAGTCCGAGCGACAACAACATCGAGAAGTGATGGAGTACGATCGAGAGCATCGTTACTTCGATCGAGTTTCGATCGATTATTTGCGATCGGAACAATGGCTATTAGATTATCCGGCGGTATTTACAGTTGAGGAAGTTTATCTAGAAGATCGATCGCTCTTTGCCTATTTTTGTCCGATTGGCTACAGAAATAATCGACCGGAATATATCCAAGCGATCGCCGATCGATCGCTCTCAGCTAGGGGTCAAAAGTATCTCCAACGCATCGCAATCGTCCTCGACAAGTATCGAGAAGTACAGTTGAATTGGGGCTTGCAAACAGCCAAATCCCAGCAACTCCAAACAGCAATTCAGACAGTCAGCCATCAATTGCGTAATTCCTTTGCTTCAATTGCTCTCTACGCGCACAATTTGCACTTGATGCTAAATAATCACCCAGTGCAGGAGCAAGCCCAAATAATTTGTGAGGGGATTCAAAATTTGGAGCGAATTCTTACCGAATCGATCGATTGCAGTCAGTCACAAGGGATCGCATTAGCACAGATCGATCTGCGTGAATTAGTAGCCCAGAGCATCAGAAATTTAGCACCTTTGATTCAGCTCAAACAGATAGAGATTTCTATCCCTGAAACATCTACATATCTAAATGTCGATCGATTAAAGATGAAGCAAGTTTTCGACAACCTATTGAGTAATGCCGTTCATTTTAGTCCAGATTCAGGGACGATTACTTGTCGATGGCATATTTTTCAAAAGGAAATATCAATCTCTATTGCTGACGAAGGATCGGGATTATCTCCAGAAGACTTGCAGAAGATTTTTACACCCTTTTATTCCCGTAGAGAAGGGGGGACGGGATTGGGTTTGACGATCGCCAAAAACATTGTTCTCGAACATGGAGGTAGTTTATCAGCTCAAAATTTACCATCAAAAGGAGCGCGGTTTTTATTAATTTTACCTCTATAGAAATTATAAGGAATGAAGTTTCAATTACTTGTTTCAAGACAAGTATCCCACAATTAATCTGTAGGGGTACACCTCGTGGGTACCCTTGGGTACCCCTGTTAAGGTGAGCATCTGTATTGCTAATCTCCCCATCCCACAAACCAACAAAGCGGCTTGCTCCGGTCGGGTTCCCCGACCATGGAAGCAAGACAAGACAGCGGTCGGTTTCACCAAACCAACCGTCTCAAACAACCTATGCTTTGAGGGGGGGTTTGGGGGGGGGACATTCCCCCACCCAATGGGGGGTCTGGGGGTCAGAACCCCCAGACTCCTTTGTTCTCGCCCTCACTAACAACAATCGCAACCCACAAGTATTTATGAAAGGCTATGAAGTGAAAAAATGAATCAAAAACTTTCCGTACTAATAGTTGATGATGACGATCGATTTCGCCAAGGGATAGTCACCTTTTTGAGCTTCTTGAGCAGTGATGACTCGATCGAAGTAGTCGGAGAAGCAACTAATGTCGATCGAGCATTAAAGCTCGCCAAACAACATCAACCAGACTTAATCTTACTCGACTTAGAATTAGCTGGAAGTGATGGAATTACCGCCCTCATCGATCTCAAAGATATTGCCTATAGTGGTAAAGTGCTGGTATTATCAGGACATCAAGAAGATGAATGGATTTTTCGAGCGATGCAGGCGGGTGCATCGGGTTATGTATTCAAAAGTAGAGTAGCCAATCAATTGGGTGATGCGATCGATACCGTACTTCGATCGGAGATTTATTTACCTACAGAGGTAGCTAGTAGATTCTTTCGCCTCTTTCAAACTCAGGCGGAGGCTTCCTTGCGAACTTGTCATAAGTTGCACTTGACAGAAAGAGAACGTGAAGTTTTATACTGGCTCAATCAAGGTGCTTCTAATGCTCTCATTGCCAAACAATTATATGTCACAGTAGCAACGGTGAAAGCTCATTTGACTAGTGTATTTGAAAAATTGCAGGTGACTAGTCGGACTCAAGCTATTATCGCAGCGGTAAATTTAGGATTATTAAATTAATTGAGATGGATGTTTTTGCTGACTTGTATCCAGAATATGTTTGTTCCCGCAATGCGCCCTTAAATTGCGATCGACCGATGGAAACTGCTCTTGAAGTAAAGGGAGCCAAATTTTGTTTAGATTGCGGTTTTCCGGCGATTTTGCCCCTACCTTGCGAACTAAAAGGGCAACGGGGGAACTATCAAGTCACTAGATTTGAAGGGGTGCGCGGTATGGGGCGATTGTACTCTGGTACTCAGATTCAGACGGGAGAAACAGTCACAATTAAGGAATATCTTTTACCCAATCGATGTTTTAATCTGGCAGAAACTGAGAATATCAAAGCTAATTTTATTAAAGTAGCTGGCGTAAGTTTAGCTGATGGGAGAACTCAAAACTTTCGATTGATTCAAATACAGGAAGCCATCGCTGACGAGATGGGCGAACGTTGTTATCTTGTCGAACAGTATCTACCTAATGCTCAAACTTTGGGTAAGTATCTCCAAGATAACCACGAACTAGATTCTACTCAAGTGCGGGAGATACTAAATCAGACGCTGCAAACTTTAGAATTTTTGCACAGTCAGAAAATGCGCCTACCTGGAAATAAAACTCAACAGGGTTTGACTCATGGTAATCTGAGTTTGGATAGTATCTTAATTGAAGTCAAAACCGAACGAGAGTTTTATATCTACCTCAGCGATTTAGCTTTGTGGGAGTATTTATTCATCCCTCCATCGACTAATAGATCTACCCCGATTGCTAGCGAAGATCGAGATCTAAAATCTCTAGCTGACATAGCTGCAAATATTTGGATAGGTAGAAAAGTCGATATCAGAAATGACGATAGGTGGGGAGAAACCGATCCTCCCTTGCGAGAATTTATCCGAAAGTTGGCAGGAGCAGGAACTCCCTTTAATAATGCCACCGCTGCTCGCAAAGCCTCACTTCAGTTACCAAAAATCGAATCGACAACTAGTTTAGATTCATCAGTCGAATCGATCGCAAATTCAGGCTCAGGGGGAAAGAAACTAGTGGTATCGATCGCGATCTTATCCTTACTATTACTCGGTGGAGGAGTATGGTATTTACTATCGAGAAAAGAGCAATCACCAGTGGGAGATTTTCGACTTTGGTATAGCTTACTGGGCAGTTTTGATGACGTTAATAGCGTACCTCCTGGCACATTTAGCTATACAGGTGAGAAAGAAGGCAGTTGGACGAATGTATTGAAATTGACACCACAAAGCGATCGCACGCTCCAAGAACTATTAACCAAACCCAAACCAGATATCGCGGCTATCTTTAACTATGAAAGTACTCTCACACCAAATTTGGATAGTGATAGTAAACCGATCGAAAGCATCCGTAATAGCAAAAGTAAAAAAAACTTTGCGATTACTAGCCTAACCAATAATATAACAGACGATCTCGATCGACAACAGATTAGTTATGATGGTTTGCTCGTATATGTTGCCGCCAGCAAAAAAGATTCCAATCTTCCCAAAGCTCTAAAGGGGCAAATCACCCTCGAACAACTGCGGCAAATTTATACAGGTAAACTCACCAACTGGCAACAACTAGGCGGTAACAATTTACCGATCCAAACCTATGCCCCCACCGAAATTGAAGCCATTCAACTATTCAAAAAACTGGTACTTAAAAACGATCCTACTGATGTTGCCCTATTTACCGCCAATACTAAAACGTTATCCACCGAAAAAACCCAGCAGCTAATCCTCAAAGAATTTGACGAAGGAAAAAATGGGTCGATCGGATTTGGGATTGTGAGTAAAACTTGGAACCAATGTTCTGGTTATCCCCTTGCCCTAGCAGATGGGAATAAATCACCAATTCAGCCCTTATTGCGTCGCGATGGTCAACCAATTAACCCATCAGCGAACTTATGTGATAAAAATAACTATATCGATATTGCTAGCTTTCAAACCGTTCGCTATCCATTGGGCTATCCAGTCTTTGTCGTGTATCCTAAAGATAACACATTGCCGCCTGCGGGAATCAAATTTGCCGAGCTACTCAAAACTCGTCAAGGACAGTGTTTGCTAAGTAAAGTGGGGCTGATACCATTACAACCGATGCCAGATAAATATCTCAAATCCAATGCCTGTAAATAGATGCTCTAACCCTAGCTGCGAATATTTTAACCGCGTACTGCCCAGCAATGCCAAAGTTTGCCCCATGTGCGGTACTGCGCTGGGGAATGTCCTCCCCGCCACCCCTCCCCCATCACCTTCCCCACTCCCACCGCCATCAGCTCCACGCCCAATTTCCGAAGCTCCAAAATATTCACCCATCCCCGACACCACCGAGTATCAATCTAGAGTGCCTGCTGCACCCTTGGCGGTACCAATTTCCGCCCCTACCCCCAAAGTACCCCTACTCAAGTTGATTCACAGCTCTAGGCGAGAATTCAATCTCCTCGGTGAATCGGGTTATATCGGTCGGCGCAGTGCTAGTAAACCAGTACCACCAGAAATAGATCTCACCGGGATTCCCCATGAAGGAGTGATTTCTCGCCAACATGCGCGAGTAGCCTGGGATTGGGCGCAAAATGCCTATACCCTCGTCGATATGAGTACCAATGGGATTTATTTGAATGGTAATCTCATTACCCCTGGTGTATCCTATCGCTTGATTAATGGTGATTCTTTGCAAATGGGGCAGGAAAATTTAGTCAATTTTCAAATATCGATTTGTTAGAAGATCTGGGATGCTGTACCATCATCGCTCAACTGAGCATCCTCTCACTCATCCGAGCAGAAGAGTGTCAATTCCCCAGCTCCTAGTTCCATCATCCACCAATCAAATTTTTGCCCAATGAGTTCTTCGTATCACTCTAATTCTTGGCTTGGTCGATTTGTCGGCGATAATCAACGGTATCGTCTAGAAAGCCGCTTGGGGGGAGGTGGTATGGGGGATGTATTTTTGGCAACTGATACTCGGATTGGGCAACAAGTAGCCGTAAAACTGCTCAAAGATGCCCTCGCAGAATCACCAGAAATGCGAAAAAGATTCGAGCATGAGATTGCAATTTGCGCTGCGCTGCAAAACGAGCATATTGTCAACATCATGGATGCTGGGGTAACTCCCGAAGGCTTTCCCTTTTATGTAATGGAGTATCTACGGGGAATCACCCTAGGTGAATTGCTCCGCAGTGAGCAACGGTTGGGAGTCGAGCGCACAGTCAAGATTATCAGTCAGATTTGTAATGGCTTGTTGCTCGCCCATCAAGGAGTAAATCTGCCCGATGGCGAGCATATCGAAGCAGTAATTCATCGAGATCTCAAGCCTGATAATATTTTTATCCAACCATCAGATTTGGGTGAATGGGTAAAAATCGTCGATTTTGGTATCGCCAAAATCCGGTATAAAGGGCGCGAAAACCAAACCCTTACCCATACATTTCTGGGTACCTTGCGCTATGCGTCTCCAGAGCAGATGATGGGAGATCGAGATCTAGATGCGCGATCGGATATCTACAGTTTAGGCGTAATTCTGTACGAAATGCTCAGTGGAGCAGATCCTTTTGGTTTCAACGTGCAAGCTCGGCGAATGAGTGAAGCCTCTTGGGTTATCGCTCATACCTCCGAGCCGCCGATTCCCCTGAGATCTCTCCCCGGCTGCGAAGGATTTCCAGCCGAATTAGAGGCGGCGATTGGCTGCTGTCTGGAAAAAAATCCCGATCGACGCTTCAACTCCGTAGTAGAATTTAATCTCGCGCTCCAAGCTGCGCTCGCCTTACCAATTTCCACTACCAATCGAACTATCGAAGGGAAAACTATCGCTCAAGTGCGCCCTCAACCCACGCCAGCGATCGAACAGACTATAACCCGCAATTTACCCCTTCCAGACCCCCTCCAGACCCCTGTAGCCCTCGAAGAAACGATCCAGCAACCGCTCCGTCCCCCCGTCACTGGGGATGATGAAACTATTGCCAAAGCAATTTCCGCTCCCGCCATCGTCAATGGAGATGACGAAACAATTCCCCGCCCATTGACTCCCATCCAAACAGCCGCTCCCATAATGCGGGAAGAAACCATCACCCAACCGCTCCCACCAAATCGCACCGAGCTAGGCAAAACTCAAGTTCAACCTCGCCCTCAAGTCGTCCCCCAACCACCCCCGCAACAACAAAAAACAACTACCAATCCCAGCAAAACTCCCTGGGTAAAATTGGGGGTAGGCTCTCTATTGGGATTGGGATTAATCGGCGGCACATATTTAATGTATGCCCAATCTCAAAGTCCCCAAGTCCCACAAGAGGTCAACGATTCATCCCCAGTAATTGCACCATCTCAACCCAATTCCACCACCTCAGATTCTGTACCTACATTAGCCAAAGTAGTTCGATTGGTAAATGAGGAAAAACTATCTGAAGCGATCGATTTAGCCAAGCAAATCCCCGCTACTAGTCCCGATTATGCCCAGGCAAAAGCATTAAGTGCAGATGCCACTCAATTGTCTGTAGCAGTTCAACTAAGTAAAGATGACAAGTTGGATGAAGCGATCGTTTTATGCGAAAAGATCGCCCCAAAAAGCCCTATTTATCAAAAAGCCCAAACTTATCTCAAAAAATGGAAAGTAATCTAGAATGAAGTGTCTTAACTGATGTGGCGGTTTCTCAGAGGGTGTTTGAAAAGTCAAATTTGTTACCTTCACCCCTAGAGAATCCCCCCCAGCCCCCCTTGAAAAGGGCTACCGTGTATACACAAGTCGGCTAGACTTCGTTTCGAGCGGTAGATCCCCCCTAGCCCCCCTTAAAAAGGCTACGGTGTACACACAAGTCCTAGCAGTAAGCATTTCAGACTTTATAGCCCTTTAAAGACCAATATGCTGGGGGCTAAAAATCTATTTCTCTCAATTTGCGGGGAAATCGGACGTAAAATCGCTGAAAACGGCTCTGGTTGGACTTGTGTGTACACGGTAGCTTGGAAAGGGGGGAGGCTGGAGACTAGTTGACAGCAGAGATCTTTCTTGCCCCCTCCCCTTGGCAAGGGGAAGGTTGGGGTGGGGTCATCTAGAGACTACGCCAATAATTGTGAAGCATAGTCCCTAGATACCCCCCTCATTCCCCCCTTGGAAAGGGGGGAGGCTGGAGACTAGTTGACAGCAGAGATCTTTCTTGCCCCCTCCCCTTGGCAAGGGGAGGGCTGGGGTG
>JANOPX010000073.1:0-56675 GCA_031422115.1 Chamaesiphon sp. VAR_4_metabat_408
CCCCCAAACCCCCCCTCAAAGCATAGGTTATTTGAGACGGTTGATTTGGTGAAACCGACCGCTTTGTTGGTTTGTGGGGGGGTTTGGGGGGGGGACACTCCCCCACCCAATGGGGGGTCTGGGGGTCAGAACCCCCAGATCCGGGTTCTCTTACCACAAGAAATGCCAACGGATCTAGATGCACAAATCCCGAAAAAATATTAAAATTCGTAAAGATACTGAAAAACAGCAAAAGATATGCGGGTTGCGATTGTTGGTGCGGGATTGGCGGGAATGGCTACAGCCGTCGATTTAGTCGATGCTGGGCATGAGGTAGAGATATTTGAGTCTCGTACCTTTGTCGGCGGTAAAGTCGGTAGTTGGGTAGATGCAGACGGCAATCATATCGAAATGGGGCTACATGTCTTCTTCAACAACTATGCCAATCTCTTTGCCCTGATGCAGCGAATTGGGGCTGTAGATATCTTTTTGCCCAAAGAGCACGTCCACAATTTTGTCAATGCTGGCGGCGATATTGGTAAACTAGATTTTAGATTTTTTATTGGCGCACCCTTTCACGGGTTGAAGGCATTTTTTACCACAGGGCAATTAACCGTTGTCGATAAACTCCGCAACGCCCTAGCATTGGGTACTAGTCCGATCGTCCCCGGACTGGTAAGCTATGAAGCAGGCATGAAACTAATCCGCGATCTCGATCGACTGAGTTTTGCCGACTGGTTTCGATCGCATGGCGGCAATAATCATAGTCTACGTCGGATGTGGGATCCGATCGCCCTCGCCCTCGGATTTATCGATACCGAAAATATCTCAGCGCGATGTATGCTCACCATCTTCATGATGTTCGCATCCAAAACCGAAGCCTCAAAATTAAACATGCTAGTAGGCTCACCAGCCGAGTATCTCCATAAACCGATCGTCGAATACCTCGAAGCCAAAGGTACCAAAATTCACACTCGCCGTCAATTGCGAGAAATCAAATATACAGGCTCAGGCGACAATATCCACATCACCGGATTTGACATCGCCAGCGGTGACACCATCGAAACCATTACCGCCGATGCCTATGTCTGCGCTTGCGACGTACCCGGCATTCACCGCATCGTACCAGCCGAATGGCGCAAATCCACATTCTTCGACAACATCTTCAAACTCGAAGCCGTACCCGTCACCACAGTACAACTCCGCTTCGACGGTTGGGTAACAGAAATGCAAGATGGCGCAGAAAGAAAACAACTCGACCATGCCGCAGGGATGGATAATCTCTTATATAGTGCTGACGCAGATTTTTCATGCTTTGCGGATCTTGCGCTAACCAGCCCCGCAGACTATTATCGTGAAGGTGAAGGTTCCTTACTCCAAGTAGTCCTCACTCCTGGCGAAAAATTCATCCCCATGAAAAATGAGGATATCGTCGCCCATGTGCTCAAGCAAGTACACAAACTATTCCCCACTTCTAGTGAATTAACCGTCACTTGGTCGAGCGTAGTCAAACTAGCCCAATCACTCTACCGCGAAAAACCCGGCATGGATCCCTTCCGCCCCACCCAATCCACCCCCATCGATAATTTCTTCCTCGCAGGTAGCTACACCGCCCAAGACTACATCGACAGCATGGAAGGAGCCACCCTCTCCGGCAAACAAGCCGCTCAAGCAATTCTAGCCACTGCTGATAAGCTTACCGTTGCACAATTATCTAGTGTCTAGTCAGTGAATAATGGGGGAGTGGATAGTGAATAGTGAATAGTGGATAGATAGTTATTTTTCCCTACCACCCTACCACCCTCCTACCCTACCACCCTCCTACCCTCCTACCCTCTCCCCCTCCCCACACCCTCATGTCAAAATGGCTAGAACATAGCGTACAAGTTGAAGTTGCTGCACCGATCGAACATGTGTGGAATCTATGGCAGAATATAGAATTGATGCCTAAATGGATGAAATGGATCGAATCAGTCAAAATACTGGAAGATAAACCCGAAATTTCACGGTGGAAATTGGCAACCAATGCTTTGGAATTCACTTGGATGTCGCGGATAATTCAGGTGGTACCCAACCAAATTATTCAATGGGAATCTGTCGAGGGTTTACAAAATGGTGGTGCAATAAGATTTTACGATCGCAAAGATAGCAGCATCGTCAAGCTGACTATTTCTTATTGTGTACCTGCATTTTTAGCCTTATTGATGAACAATGATTTTGTTCGCAACACTGTAGAATCTACGCTCCAGGCGGATATGGATCGATTCAAGGTATATGCACTGAAGGAACTACCTGCATATACCGCTCGAACAGCAACATCAGAGAATAGTTGATATTTGAAGATTTCTGCCGCAATTACTCACTCGTACAGGATCTTTTCTAATAGATTGAAACTCATCGAAATTAGCCTTAGCTCGACTGTTCCCGATCTGATGCGTCTACTTGCTCATTGCTAGTTTTCTGGACTTTGGCTTTTTTCTCAAAGATCTGAACGATAGCATTATTCAGCATAAAACCTTTGACGGTAGGATTGTCCATCACTCCAGTAATGGTAGCCTCCCAGACTGGGAATTTTTCGTTAGCGTCTAATAGCTTTTTCCACCGTTTAGGTTGTAGAAAAATATTGACGGTCATTTTGTCACAAACGACATCAAAAACTATGCCATTATCTAATTTGCGAGCTTGAGGTAGTTTAGCGATTTTGACGGCGATTTCGAGTTTGCCTTGAGTAGCCATGAGGAAAATTTTTATCTATCGTTATAGAGCTGAGATTTCGATCGATAGCTAATTTAACTAGATCGATCGCTAATTTGTCAAGTCCGATCGGTAGTTTTGACATAAATTTTAGCAGTTCGATCGCGGCTACCCGTGACTAGATATTTCCCATTATGACAAATTTTCATAGCTAAAACTTCGGCGGAATGAGTGGATATACATTCTATTTCTTGCCATGTGCTAACTAGCCAGAATTTGATATTACCATCCCAGCTAGCACTAATTAAGGTATTGCCATCTCTAGAAAAAGATAGCGCAGAAATTGTCCAAGCATGAGCGGATAAAGTTTGGGTTAGTTGGCGATTATTTACATCCCAAATTTGGATCGAACCATCATCACCAGCGGTAGCTAATAATTTACCATCGGGACTAAATGCGAGAGTTTTGACAGCTTGAGTATGAGCTGTCAAAATACTCAGGGGTGCTTTACTTTCTAGCCCCCATAATATTGCATAACGATCGCTACTCACACTCGCAAATTTGACATCACTATCGATGGGATTGAAGGCAACATCATTGACGCTCAAATGATGATGTTTGAAGGTAACTAAATGCTCTATAGATCGCTCATCAGTCAAATTTAGATCCCAAATTTTAATTGTTTTATCACTACCAGCAGATATCAGTAGCTTCCCATCGTTGCTCATTGCTAGAGCATTAACTTTACTTTGCTGAGGATCGATTGAGTTTAATTCTTCCCCATCCATTACTCGCCATAGTTTAATGATTCCGTTTCGATCGCCACTATATAATAATCCAGATTTATGGGGATGAAATGCAATTGTTTCGACTGATGTTTGATGTCCCGTTAAAATGGCAATTTCTCTACCTGTATCCATATTCCACAACCGAATCGTCTTGTCTTCGCTAGCTGTGGCGACAATCGGTAAATGTGGGCTAATGGCGATCGATTTAATTGCGGCAAATAAACCGTGATGTCCGGTTAAAATATGCTGACAATACCAACTAGCTGCTGTCGGCAGATGGGGATAACAATCGTCGATAGCTGCGAGCATTTCCCGCGCCGAACTAAATCTTGAAGTGGCATCTAAATCGATCGCTCGATCGAGGATAGCTACTAATTGATGGTCGATGATTTGTTCTGCTTGAATCGATCTTTGCCAATAATCTTTCCATACCCAACAGCGATTAGCAATGTCGAATAGTTGAAATGGGCTAGTTTTGGTAAGTGAGTAAATAGCAATCATTCCGATACTATATATATCGCTACTCATGCTGATTTTACCGTCGATTACTTCTGGGGCACTAAATTCGGGGTCGGCACCAATATTATCGGCAGGTGATATTTTGAGATGAATGGGATTTTCTGAAATGATTAATATCCGATCGGGTGTAATCTGTCCATGAATTATATTGCTATTTATCCGCGCTCGTAATAAAGATCTGACTAGATCGATCGTCCATCCTAATGTCAAAATTCGATCTTGTTGCAAAACTTCTGCCAGAGTGCAGTTTGGTAGAGTAGATTCGCTCGGCTCCGAAATTATTTCCATCTAAAATTAAGATTATTACGGCGAGAAATCAGGGGGCACGATGCATCGTGCCCCTACCTGGCTTTATCTATTATTCGATGGGTTCTTTTCCTTTTATATTTAATTGGATTGTCTTGTGCGCTGGTGGCTTATCATCCACTGACGAGATTGTCGCGACTGATTTCGCCCCATTAGTTGGCACATGCTCCTCATTAGTTTGTGGTAATTGAATGGGTATAGTACTGGGATTTTGCGCCCACATACCCAATAGGGCATCAACTAAACCATTCCCCCCAGCAGCGGTATTTGTCACCGATACATTTGGTACGATACGAACTTGACGCTCGCCGACGATTTGCATCACCTGGAGTGAAGCATATGCCTGTTCCCCCAGTGCATCTACCCCAGCCTTGTAAGCATCCGCCTTTGCTTGCCCGATAGCTCGAATCCCTTCGGCTTCCCCTTCCGCTTCCTTCACCTTGGAGGCGGCTTGGAGTTCGGCAATATTCACCCCCGCCTCAGCGGTGACAACTTGATTCTGGATCTCGGCTAGAGCTGTTGCACGGACTAATTCTTGACGCTGTACTTGGGCGACACGTTGAACTTCGTAGGTTTTTTCCTGCTCCTGAGCGATTTTGCGATCGATCAAAGTTTGCATCAATTCAGGCGGTGGTACGATCATGCCGATGAGGGTATCTACAGCCTGCACATCGTATTGTTTGAGAGCTTGCCGAATATGTTCGGCGGCTTCGGCTTGACGTTCGCTTCGAGCGGTGAGGAAGTCGAGAATAGTATATTCTTGGGAAGCATTGCGGAAGTAATTCGCCACGATGGGGCGTAAAACCTGGTCGATGAGGTTTTGCATCGAACCGAGCCGCGAGATCACTTTGGGGGCATCTAGGGCACCGATGTGGATGATTTGGAAGACTTCTAGCTCAAAGGTAAAACCATCGTGGGAGAGCAGTTTTAGAGCTTGAAGTTCGGCATCATAACCATGTTTGCCTGTAAAGCGGGCGGTAAAATTGAGCACGACGTTGGTAGTAGGCACCAATTGAACTTCCATCACCTGTTTATTTAGGGGATGTTTGCCGGGATAGATGGGTTCTACCCATACCCCTTTGTCACCTTTACGAACGATATTACCGTGAGTAAAAGCAGCTCCGCTGAGATCGGAATGAGATCTACCCACATAAGAAATTACCACGCCGACATGACCGATCGGTACCGTTGTCATGGCGATTTGTTCGACATTTACAAACCAGGGATTGAGATTCCAAGAACCAGACAGAATCACTTGTTCTTGTAAACCCCGTCTGCCCCCAGCCGCGATAAATTTCTGGATGTCTTGATAGTTATCATGATTGGGAATGGGTTCCCCAGCAATTTCACCATCTTCGATCGGTTTACCATCTAGAGTAGTGGCAATCCCTACTCGTTCTGACTCGATTTGTTTGAGTCTCAATTGAGGTGGAGTCATGCCATATTGTTGACAATTGACTGAGGTAATGACTTGGAAGATTGCGGTATTAATTCGATAATTTCCCGTGGTGAGAATATCGATTTGTCGTCCTTTTTCACCCACATTTAATAAGAATTTGCGGGCATCTTGAAACCTGTCACAATCTACTCTTCGACCTAAAATCCGATCGGCGGGAATTTGGCTACCATCATTGGCTACAATTAATCCAATCTCATCTTGAGGGATGACGATTACTGGTTCTTTTTTGATGCTGTATTGCCACGGAAAGTACCCGAAATGAAAGCCAGGAGCGAGGGTATCGGCTTGCAATCCAGCCTCACCATTGAGAGCGGTGAGTCTCCCTGGCGGCAGATTTTTGGTGGAGAATTTCTTGGTAATAATCCCGACTTGGGATTCGCCGACGGAAATCAACCCCACAATCCAACCGATTTTCGGTAGCAAGACAATGAAGAATATCCCACCGCCTACCAGCCAAATCCAGCCAGGAATGCTAGGTTGCTCGTTAGTATTATTAACTTGAGCAATTACGGGAGAATTTACCGATTGAGCTGGCGCAGGGGGTGCTATTAATCCAGTGCCCAGTATTAATCCTACAGCGATCGCGAATGATTGTTTAAATAACATCTCAATAATTACCTCGTCTAAGTCTAGATTGACAGCGGATTTGAGCTATGTCTGGCTTTCACTTTGAGAAAAAAGGGGTAGTCGGGATAAACCCAGATCGGTTTATCCGTTGCTATAGACTATATTAGGCAGAAGGATCTAACTTTATGCAATTGGGGATGAGTATTTGTAGATTTATTTTGGGAAGAGTCGGGAGTTTGGAGTTTGGAGTTCGGAGGATCGCGGGTAGTGGCGAAACTTGTGCCACCCAACTAGTTTATGGATATTCCGATCTTACACCAAGTAAACCACACACAATTAACTTGTAGGTGTGCCCCTTGTGGGTACCCAAGGATTGAAGAATTAGCACTTCTGACAACTGGTGAGTATACAGACGCTGTGTTAATCCCTAACGATGCTTGAGATCGATGATTTCGGCGGGAGGAAATGCTCCAAACTCAGTAATAATCGCCTGAATCAAGTTCGCTGGAGTCACATCAAAAGCTGGATTAAAAAATTCAACTCCCGGCGGACAAATAATAGTTTCACCAACTTGATAAAGCTCCGAAGGATGACGTTCCTCGATCGGAATCAAACTCCCATCGCTCAGACTAAAATCGATCGTCGAAACTGGTGCAGCGACAAAGAAAGGCACATTATGAGCCTTAGCCACCAATGCCAAACTATAAGTCCCAATTTTATTCGCAGCATCGCCATTAGCAGCAATTCGATCGGCACCAACCACTACCGCATCAATTAAACCTTGCTTCATGCAATGTGCCGCCATACTATCACTAATCATCGTCACCGGAATACCCTCCTGCACGCATTCCCAAGTCGTCAGTCTCGCACCCTGAAGCCGAGGGCGAGTCTCATCCGCATACAGCCGCGCCAAACGCCCCTCAGCCCAAGCGGAACGCACCACACCGAGTGCAGTACCATAACCCGCAGTTGCCAAGGCTCCAGCGTTGCAGTGGGTGAGAATGCAGAGCTTTTCGGGGCTGCTAGGGAGAGCCGCTAAACCATGTTTGCCGATAGCTTTACAAGTTTCGATATCATCAGCATTAATCTGTTTCGCCGCGACGAGTAACTGCTCGGTAATCTCCGCCGTAGTTCCCGTTGCAGCTTGGGCGGTTGCTTCCATGCGATCGATCGCCCAAAATAGATTTACCGCAGTAGGGCGAGTAGCTCTGAGGGTTTTACCGATTTCTGTCAGTTGTGTGAGAAATGCCTCACGATCGGTTGTAGTCAGATCTCTAGCACCTAAATACATACCATATGCCGCCGCCACACCGATTGCTGGAGCACCCCGCACAATCATCGTCGTAATCGCTTCCGCCATATCTTCAAAGCGGCTAATTTCTACATGGGTATACTCATTTGGCAGTCGATTTTGGTCGATGAGTAATACGCGATCGTCCTGCCACCGAACGGGATAAACTGGAGTATTCATAGTTTGAGGAGAGCGAGTAGTTCGGCTCAAATTTTATCATCACGGTAACACTTTAGGGCGAATCTAAATATTCTTGATTTTCTAGATAGGCTTCAATATTTTGTAATATTTGCCTCAAATACTTAACTACTCTATTCTCGATCGCTAAAAGTTCATCGGCTGTTTTATCGCGCCCTACTTCTGTAAATGACTTAAATCCATGTGCCAAGTCATTTCTATTCGTTTTGACAATTAGTAAATCGATGCCATTATGTGTTTTCCTCACGTCAGTTGTGTGAGAAAATCCATATTTAATTGCAGTATCCTTTATCTTACGCCCATCAATATTTCCTGAGAACAAATCTTGCGGATCGAAACTAGCACTAATAATATCGATCGATACATCCATTATACTTGCATGAAGATCGTCGGTGTTTCGTTTCTTGATATTTCTCAAAACTATTTTCTTTAGTTCAGATCTAAGCCGATCGTAAGAAACACCTTCATTTCTTAGCTCGTCAAAAATTGCTTCGATCGCATTCCTCATCGTTGCCTCGACAAGATTGTAGAGCAGTAAAAAGCCACTCGCCTTTAATGTCCTTAATAGATTTGGATCTATTGCTTTAATTTTTGGCTTGCTTCCCATACTTACCTTGATACTTTCTTGTTCTAAATTTTTCAAGAACATAAAGTATTGACTGACTTCTTTCGCACGCTCATCAAAATCATCAAATAAAATCCTAGCCATTATCTATCCAAAAGTCGATCGCGTACATATTCAATCCGTCTGGTTACAGTCGATTGAGTAGTACCTTCTCTTGATGCGGTATATTTCTTGAATTCTGGCGATTGTAGCCAATTCATCGATCTCGGTTCAAGATTAGCATTTTCTCTCAAAGCGAGGATCGCACCAACTGAGATCGATTCAAACCAAATTCTAGTAACAGTTGCATGTTTTTGAGTTTTGAGAAATCTGTTCGGAAAATACTTTTCTACAAAATCAAGCATTCTCTCAAATTCGGCTTGCATGACTTGACGGTCAAAGTCACCATCATTATTCTTCTTTAAATAATCATTTAGAAAATTGTCTATTCTACCTGTGAATTTTTTGTATTCATACAGGTAGGCGAAAAACCTTAGTACAAATTCTTGTGGTTCGCGTCTAAGAATTAAAGTCTTTGAAAATGGGCAAAGTTCACGAAATTTAGGAGATGTCGATAACTGTTGGATAAATTCAAGAAATGGCCCATCGTAAATACCTCTACGTTTTTCCATGTCATTTAGTTCTACGCTACCATTGTTGATTCGCTCAAACATATCTCTGCGAATATCTTCGTCTGCTTTCTCTGTCAGTTGAATCATTCGGATGGGAGTTCTTTTAAATCGTCTTTGACGAGGTTGCGCGAGATCTTCAAATCTAAAGTTGTTGAATTTTTGTAATCTTTCAAGAGCTTCAAGTTTGAGTTCATTATTAAGAAATCTAGCTAAAGTACGAATACGCTGGGTACCATCTATTATCTCCAGGCGTGACTCATTATCTTCATCAGAAATATCCGCGACGAAAATATATGGAATCGGCAAACCCAAAAGCATGGATTCAATAAACTTTGACTGCCTGATCTTATCCCAAGCCATTTCTCGTTGATAGTCAGGAATGAATAGCTCATTCGTATCATCATCTAATCCGTCAGTATATTTCCCGACGATTATTTCAATCGGATACTCTAGCGTATTGTAATCGATCGGCTTTTGTTGTTCCCGTAGCTCTTCTTCAGCTTCATCTCGTTGTTGAGCTGTGATTTTGACTTCTGATGGTATGTTGACAACTCTTGACATATACGCTCCAAATTTGATATGACGACAATATAGTTAGGTCGATCGATTAGTTCAAATATCTACTATTCTAGTCTTTAGCTGAGAAACCGATCGAATTTACATTTCCAGTTAATCCAATCTAAAAGATTTATATTTATTGGTACGATCGAGGCGTATATACCCAACTACTTCCATCGGCGCGGGGAATTAGTTTGGTTTGACTGGAGCCGATTAGGATTACAGTTCGCATATCTGCCGATTCGGGGGTTAATTCGGCGAGGGTAATGACCTTTACCTGTTGTCCAGATCTGCCCAGATTGCGGGCGAGGATGACTGGGGTGGTGCCCGATCGAGTCTCCATGAGGATTTCCTTGGCGGCGGTCAATTGCCAGGTGCGCTGACTCGATATGGGGTTGTAGAAGGCGATCGCAAAGTCGGCTTTGGCGGCGAGTGAGATTCTGTGAGCGACGATTTCCCAGGGTTTGAGGATATCGGAGAGGGAAATGGCACAGAAATCATGTCCGAGGGGCGCACCGATGGCGGCAGCGGCGGCTTGCATGGCGGAGATGCCTGGGTTAATATGGAGGTCGATGGTTTGCCATTCTGGTTTGGCTTCTGTGTCGAGTACTTCGAGTACGGCTGCTGCCATTGCAAATATACCAGGATCGCCGGATGAAACGACGACGACATTTTTGCCGCTAGCAGCCAAGTCTAATGCTAGTCTAGATCTGTCGAGTTCGACTCGATTATCGGAGCCGTGGCATGTTTTACCGATCGACAAATCTTTGATTAGATCCAAGTAGGTATGATAGCCGACTAGATCGGTTGCTGCTAGTATTGTATCGCGAACTTGTGGCGACATCCACTGTTTCGATCCTGGCCCTGTACCGATGATGGTTAGTTTACCTTGAGCTTGACCGATAGAGTTAGGATCGATCGGCTGTGTTTGAGTCAGGATGGTTAGATTTTCATCACGATCGATTGTGGTTAGATCTCGATTCTCCAGGGGAGAGGCTACGCCAACGAGTTGTGTAGCTTCGACAAATCGAATTGGTAGATTTAAACTCTTGCCAATTTCGGCGATCGCAGCTCCAGCAATCGTTTTGGGGAGGGCGATACAAGCTACGGCGGCTAGAGCTAAATTTGCTTTTGCGAGCCTGGAATGTATTTCGTCGATCCACTCAGCTATATTAAATCGATCGGGCTGAGTAATTGCTAAAACTAGATCGATCGAATGATATACTAGCCGATCGACACTACCAGCGATAGATAGATTGGTAATCGTAATTGTCCGCTTTCCATCGGTACAAAAAGAGATATTACTCGCCACCAACCAAGGCGCATCCCCATCTAAACTAACACTCACACCAGCAATTAAGTCAGCGATAAAAGCCTTAACATGTTCGGGATTTGCCAGTCGATATCCCGCTGGAGGATCTGGAAGCACCGTATTAAATTGAATCTTTCCAGTAGTTGTAATCGCCGCCGAAATATTCAGCACCGTTGCGATTTTCTCAGCGAGATCGTTTACCCCAGTTATCCCACCCAAAAGTGGTACTACTGCGCTTCCATCCGCAGCCACCGCCACAACTGGCGGCTCTGTTTTGCTATCGGTAAGTAACGGCGCAAGCGTACGAATCAAAATTCCCGTCGCACAGAGTCCGACGATCGGCACCCCATCGCGATACAATTGGCGTACGGTATCGCCAAAGCTCGCAAAACTCACATCTACATCGATCGATCTCCCCATTAACCCATACAATTTTGCACCTGGTAAAGCCGTCATCAATTGACGCGCGGTAGGTACACCAATTTGATTGAGCACCACAATGGCGGGGGGAAGTTGTTGACGTAGTTGTGGAGCCTGAGCATCGAGCATGTTAATTAAGCGATCGGTTGTTCTATTTTATCGTTAGACTGGATTCGAGCGCGCCCGATCGCAGGTGGTAAAATTGTAGATATCTGTTAATGATAGGTTTTGGCTCAATCGTTGCTTTAAAAGAGTATTTTCCACAGCTCACTCCCGCTGAATATCTAGATTGGGAAGAGCAACAAGAATTCCGCTATGAGTACATGGATGGTCATATCTATGCTATGAGTGGGGGGACTGTCAATCATAGTCAGATTGCTGTAAATTTGATTATTATCCTTGGTAGTCACTTGCGTGGTAGTGGTTTTCGGGTATTCAATTCTGATGCCAAGGTACAAACATTGGCATCTAATTCTTACTGTTATCCAGATCTAAGTGTTACTTGCGACGAACGCGTTCGCGAAGCGTCTCGGGACGAGAATCGTAATGCCGATCGGTTTATTAGTTATCCTTGTTTAATTATAGAGGTACTTTCACCCAGTACGGAAGCTTACGACCGAGGTAAAAAATTTAGACGATATCGTCGCTCTACTACTTTGCAGGAGTATATTTTAGTCAGTACTAATGAGATTTGTGTAGATGTATTCCAACGGAATGAGCGGGGTAGTTGGGAACTTACTACTTATGGAGAGGGGGAACTAGTCGAACTAAAAAGTGTGAAACTAACAATACCGATCGAAGAAATATATCGCGATATAGTTTTAGTAGCAGAGGACTAAATGGTTAGGCTGAATTGAGGTATGAAACGCACCGATAATTAAGGGTAGGGGCAATTCATGAATTGCCCCTACCCTTAATTATCGGAGTCGATCGAAAAATAAATCATCCCCAAATTCAGCCCAGCCAAATTTTAATGTACCGCTAATATTCGATCGATATATATTTGCCATACCTCATTGGGTGTCCAAATTTTGACTAAATCTTGTCGAGCGGTAGCTTCATCAACACCCTGATGAATTTGACGATAGAGATACATAAATGCAGATACCCGCATATTCGCAGCACAATGAATAAAAATCTTGCGTTCCAAATTTGTATTCATCACTTGCGCGAACTCCTGAAAATTCTCAATTGTCGGAGTTTCCCACAGTACTGGAATATGAATATATTGTATGCCTAAATTAGTCGCGATCGCCGCTTCATTATCAATTGCATTCATTGACTCTTTGAGAGCTAGATTGATAACGAGCTGATATCCGGCTGTAGCAATTGTGGGGTATTGTGCTAGAGTTGGTTGTCCTGCTGTGGCGATTCGATTCTGCCAAGTAGAGGCTCCGCCAACGGATAATTGGAGAAAGTTATAGATATTTTCGATCTGCTCGCCCATCAGATTTATCTTCAAGATATTACCAATAGACAACTTTCCAAAATTTAGGATAGATGTAAGGCGATTATTTTTCATTAAGAAATGAGAATTTAATAATATGTATATCTGTAGGTTGGGTTGAACCTCGAAATAACCCAACACTAGGGATGTTGGGTTATTTCGAGGCGAAAGGCTACGCCAAAGAGGGCTGCTACCCAACCTACGCAAGTTATTTTACTTAACTATCAACACTGATTTCATTCCTTTTTGATAATCTTCAGAAACATTGCTGACTAGTAAATATCGACCTGGTGTTAATTTTGTCATTAGCTTATGAGTCACACCATTTGTCAATTCACTACTCTCGATTTTAGCAATTTTTGTACCCGATCCTGCTAGATCCAATTGTGTTCCATTCAGTGGTAATCGATCTATCGATTCTTCAATCTTTAAGATGACCATTTCATGAGCGCGGTTGCCTTTATTAGAAACGATAAATTCTACATTTCCAGCAGGGACTTCGGTAGCAATACTCGGCCAAGCTGAGTCTGTAACAGTCGCCTTTACTTTGGTTAAAGCTGGAGTGATGGAAACATCAAAACTAGCCTTGTGCCCAGGCTCGTGGTGGGCAACGATACTATGTTCGCGAGTGTGATGAGCAACAACACTCTGGGTAGAGATTGGGAATACTAGTAGAGATAAGGCTATTGAAATTCTAGTTAATTTAGAGTTCATTTACTTAATTTGATAAATTTATTTTACTAAATGGCATCACCAACACGATCGGATTCTTATCGATCTGTTGGCGATCGACACTCATCAGATATTATGAGAGAGACGATCGATGATGTCAAAAGACGAGCTGTCAAACATCTAAGTGCAACGATCGCGGTAATATCAAGAAAAGATCGCTTGTAAATGTCATGGTTCCACTCCCCAATTATCGTCCCAAACAGCTCTCGCTGGGGCCATTAGAGACCGAAATCCTGAATATTCTCTACTCACTAGGTTCAGCCACAGTTAAGGACATCCACGAGCAGATTTTGAGCGATGTCGATCGAGAATTAGCCTATGCTTCAGTTACAACTGTGCTAAATCGTCTCGCTCAAAAAGGCTGGTTGAAATGCGACAAACAAGAGCGCACCTTTATTTGGTATCCACGAATTTCAGCCGCCGAGGCAAAATCGATTCAAGCCTACGAAAAGTTGCAGCAATTTTTGGCAATTGGTAATCCAGATATAGTTGCTGCTTTTGCAGATAGTCTCGATCGATCGAGCATAGAACAAATCGAAGCCATCGCCGAAAGATTGAAAAGTATCCGCAAAGATCGGGAGAAACAATAATGCACCTAATTGTCTCGGTTGCTATTTTTGCTCTAGCCTGGGGACTGCGGTATAGTTGGGTTAAAACCGATCGTTTGACTTGGAGTGAGCGATGGAATCTGACATTATCAAAATTTTTATTACCACCACTATTATTATTTACTACTTCAATTTCGATCGTCTGGATGGGGCCACATGGACGAATGGTTTGGGTAGGGAATGACTGGTTGAGCCACAATATAGCGATCGGTTGTTTGGGATTTGCTGCATTTTATTTACTCAAACTTACCCTAGGAAGTTGGCAGATCCTCCGACAGGTTCGCACTTATCCCGAAATCAAACTCAATGGAAAAAAAGTTCGCCTGCTCGATCTCCCCAGTATTTACATCGCTCAAATTGGCTTCTGGCAGCCAGAATTAGTTGTTACCAAGGGTTTGTTAGATAACTTAGATTTAGAGCATCTAGGGGCAGTTTTAGCCCACGAACAGGCTCATTATCGCTATCGGGATACCTTCTGTTTTTTCTGGTTGGGATGGATGCGGCGGATTACTAGTTGGCTACCCCAAACTCAAGTCATGTGGGAAGAACTATTAGTATTGCGAGAAATCCGTGCCGATCGATGGGCATCCAAACAAACCGATCCATTATTAGTAGCTGAAGCCTTACTATTAGTCGTGCAAAATACATCCATCTTTACTAGCGATTTTTCTACGGCATTCAGTCAAGTTGCTCCAGTAGATCGACTCACCCAAAGAATTAATGCTCTTTTGGCAATTTGCGAACATGGTAATATTCCAACTCAAAAAATCAACCAATCGTTCGCAAAGCCTCTCCGTTCGCGCAGCGTCTGCCGTGCCTACGGCAGGCTAATAGCCAACAGCAGATGGAGAATCGACATCTGGATTTGGATATATTTATTTATCGGCTTACTCCCATTATTGACAATCCCTTTTCACAGGTAAAGTTGCGAACTTTGCATCTGGTTGAGAGTATACTCAAGTGCCCCATTAAAAGGCATGTATCCATCGATCTACAGTACAAGCAACGTAATATTTGAGCTGACGCATATTGAATCTCCTGCAAAAGATTCCAATAATTTATTAGCTCGAAGCTTTTAAATCCTGGTTCAGCACTTTTGGAGTGACGATTGGATCGTCAGTTGCTGGGATAAAAAATGGGTTTTGTTTGTAGCTGCCATCAAGACGCGCTCGAATAACCATACCCATCACGCGCAAGGTACCCGCTAGCAAACCGATCGATTTGGGCTTGGGTTCTCCAATCGCGGATTGAGTACTGACGTGCATCGGAATCGTTCCAAAGGCATCGTCTAAGGATACTTGCTCTGAATTCAAGCAATTGTGAATTAAACCAACGAAGTGCAGCTTAGAATTTGGCGGAGTGTTCCCAATGGGCGTATTACAACAAGCGGCGTACCAGCGTAGCAGACCATTTTCAGTGAGCCGGATGCAGGCCAGATGTTCGGTACCTGTGAGAAAATTAACATGTTTAGGGAAGGTTTGAATGATGCTAGTTCCACCGATTCGATCGAGGATGTCATCCTCTCGCTCTAGAAAACGGGCAAAGGCTTGGCAATCTGCACAGTAGCACACGCACCGATTTACATCTTTAGTGCGCTTCAGGGTGCCTGTTAATTTGCCACAATTACAACGGAGTGGGTGATTCATGATTTGACGTTCCTCGTGCTTATATCGATTGATGGTGAGCTATGACTTCGATCGGGAAACTAGTTAATCCGTTGTAGCAACCCATAACTCTCCGCAGATTTCAAAGAGATGTCTGGAATATTATGCAGCATTTCATCCCATGTAGCCTGTGATTGCAAAGCTGCTACGACAAGTGAGAGCGGTTCGACCAGAATCGCTGGAAAATCTGCCTCTTCAGGAAGCTGACTCTTGTATGCTAATTGCTCATGAGGGGGAATAAATCGAGCATTGACTCCTGCTTTATTGCCTCTAGCATCAATTCGATACCAACCAATTTCAGCTAAATAAATCGCATTAAAACCATGCAAACTGTAAGGCGCACCTCGATCGTCAACACTCAATCGCTGATAACAAAATCCTGTCGGAATCTGATTTGCCCGTAACAATGCTGCCAGCAAATGACTCTTAGCAAAGCAATAACCTGTTTTATATTGAAGAACATCTGAAGCCTTGCAAGTCACAGGATTCATTTGATAGTCCCAACTGTGAAATATTTCATCTCGCACCCATTCAAAACAGGCTTGGGCGATTAATATTGAAGTCTCATTTCCCAACGCAATCTTTTCAGCACGTTCTATAATTTCAGGATGCTGCCAGTCGATAACTTCACTAACCTTTAAATACTGTTCCATATCAATCGGGAGATATACGGCAATGGAGACTACTTTAAAGCAAGATATTAAGACATTGCCGTACATAATTCGACGAGAGTTCCATCTGGGCAGCGAAGATAAGAAACAACTTGCCCCCAAGGTTTTGTGTTAGGCGCGGTAATTTCTAATCCACCTGCGGCGATCGCTTGTTGATGTGCAATTTCGTTGGCGTAGCCTACCGGAGGTAATCGAATCTGTTATCAAGGCGATCTCAACACCTAATGGTTTAGCTGATAAATCAGATGCGACATAACCATCAGGAAGATTTGCCTTACCTAGAGCATGTGCGGCAAAAGATAACGTCGTTTCTCCAGTAATAAGTTCTCCATAATCTCCTGATGGATCGATAAATTTTTGGCTAAATCCAAAAGCTTGTTCAAAAAAAATTAGAGAACTTGCTACATCACTGACATAAATAATCGTGTATCCAAATTTCATTTACTTTTCTCCTTAAATGATTAAAAATCTGTGAAGCCGATCGCGCTATGTGTTCTATGGTTGTGATGAGGTGTTAGGCAGTATCATTATTTTACTCCTATGGCTCAGTTGCGGGAGCAAACATCGCAAAGACTTCCGATCCAGTCATATTTTGAGTTTCATTGGCAAAACAATAGTATTCAGGTTTTTCTTCGATAAAGATTTGATGGTCAAAGATAAATTGCTCGACATCATCAAAAATACCAACAGGCATAAAGTATCGATTCTGTGCCTTCACTAGGGTAAAACAAATGGCTGCCGCACTGCTTACAAAATCCCCGTTCAGCCCACTCAGATGAATTGAAAACAGCTACATTTTCTGCATCTTCAAATGATACATCACTCCCACAGTCAACCATTAGCAACGGCCCACCCGTCCATTTTTGGCACATGCTGCAATGACAGGCACCAGCCTTATTTGTCATTGTCTTCGCGGAAATATGAACGGCTCCACAAAGGCAACTTCCCTGACTTGTGATTAAATTTGACATAGTTATCTCCTTAGTTAACAGCTAAATTTTTGTGTTTTTAATATTTAGTGAAATTATCTAATGTAGAGGCTTTGCTAGCATGAATAATGCTGCGGCGATGAGTGCCGCCACCATCCTAACATGATTCCAGAACGTCCAATCTGTCAAGTATTTAGTCCAAAGGTTTTCGCTTTGGGTGCTGCTGGGATCTGCGATCGCTAGTGCATTATTCAGTGGTACATTAAAGGCGATCGTTACTCCCACTGTGCCAATCAGATAGAGTAAGCTACCGATGAGCAAATAAATAGCATCAGGTTGAGACAGTCTCGATCGTGTCTCGACACTCAGCAACAGACAAGTCGCCCCTGTTCCAAACAAGGCTGTCATAAACAACGGATTGATGGCTGTGATATTGATGGATTGCATCGCAGCAATCCCTTGTGCTGGCGGGAGTCGCGACAAGGCATTCATGACAAAGGTGGAGAACGCAAAGAAAACTCCCGCTATTAAGGCACAACCGATTACTGAAATCAACTTCAATGCGAACAGGTAAGTAATTATCATAAATCCTCAGAACTATTAGGCGGCTGCAATTCACAATACATAACTACCCGTTCAGATATTGGTAATCCCGCTGCTAACTCTTTAATTCTAATCTGTTGAAAACCAGTTGTCAGTTCGGCTCCCTCAAGAACACGAAATCCCAATTTTGAATAGAAAGGAGCATTCCAGGGAATATCCCGAAAGGTTGACAACGAGACAATCCCATAGCTCTGTTGTTGTGCCCAATCGCAAACCGTCTTTACCAATGCCGAGCCAATTCCTCTGCGTCCATGTTCGGGAGCGACATCGATCTGTTGAAGGTAGAGCGTGTTATCTACTTCACGAGCAATTGCATACCCAACCATTATCTCCTGACAATCCACCGCCACCCACACTCGTCCAGCCTGGAATTGTTGCTGCACAAAATCTAGTGATAGTGGCTCATCATTGACTAAAAAAGCGTAGGGCGTATCGAGAAATAGTCTAGCTGCCAAATCTTCGATCGCAGATAGCAGGGGTAATTCTTCAACATGGGCAGGGCGAATTTTATAATTTGAGTTCACGAATTCTCTTGGAAGGTTTGCAAGTATTATCATTGCATTTTCAGCACTAAATAGGTTTATACCCCTACAAATTGGGATTAGGAATGAGGATTTAATAGTATACCCAACCTACGCAAGTTATTTAATCCGCGATCGTTGGTGGGATCGAGCCACGCTTTTTTGTTGTCCTATACAGAAGTAATATTATAAATGATGTTATGATTCGATCGATCGAGGTATCGAGCATAAGATGAATAAAGATCCACAGCCTCAGAAAGAGTTGACAAGTTTTGGCTATGGATTTTTAGGCATACTAATTTTTAGTATCACTCTACCAGCAACGCGGATTGCCATTTCAGGAGGCTTCGATCCGGTTTTTGTTGGTTTGGGGCGAGCGATTGTCGCCGCAGGCTTATCCTTAGCTTTACTGCTTGTTACCCGTCAAACTATTCCCCCTTTGAGATTTTTACCCAATTTTGCAATCGTCACTACTGGGGTTGTGATTGGGTTTCCTCTCCTGTCTGCAATTGCGATGAAAGATGCTGCCGCGTCTCATGGCGCAGTAATTACCGGACTATTACCGCTCTCAACAGCTTTGTGCGGCTCGTGGCGGGCTGGCGAACGACCCTCACGAGGGTTTTGGCTTTTTGCCTGTTTAGGAAGCGCGTTAGTCGTTATTTTCGCACTGATAACAGGTGGTGGTTCAATCCGTTTAGCAGATATAGCCTTATTGGGTGCGGTTGGATCTGCCGCGTTAGGTTATGCTGAGGGTGCAGTTCTGTCTCGGACATTTGGCTCGTGGCAAGTCATTTGCTGGTCTTTGATTCTATCAGTGCCCGTGCTATTGCCGATCGTCTTGCAACACTTACCATCTAATTTTGGAGCGATTTCAGTTAACGCGGTGCTAGCTTTTCTGTATGTAAGTATTTTTAGTATGTTTCTGGGTTTCTTTGCCTGGTATCGCGGGTTAGCTCTGGGTGGAATTGCGAGAATTGGTCAACTTCAACTGATTCAGCCATTTATGACTATATTTGCCTCAGTTATTTTGTTGGGTGAGCATTTGTCGATTGAGACTATCGGTTTTGCAACGGCAGTAATTAGCTGTGTGCTGTTGGGGAAACGCACTCAAGTTAGTGTGAAATAGTTATTTATTATAAATTTATATTTAAAGCACGATCGATCTTCAATTTATTAATCCGATCGATAAGCTGTTTGACATCTAAACTGCATGTCATATAATAAAAGAGGCTCTTCACTATTTAGTATGCTCGATCGATAGCAAATATAGCAAAAAAAGGTTAATAAATATGTACAATCGATCTAAAAAGCTATCTAGTGATTGACGTAGAGTAAATTTTAGGATTAAATATACTCTAACTAGAAGTGATACTTAAGAGATCGAGAAGAACATGCTCATAAAAAAGGAACTAAACTTATTGACAGAATTGCTAAATATAGAGGGAGTGAAAGTATCTCATAAGCATCAGTATGAAGAAATTGGAATAATTTTAAAAATTGAGTCGAACGCGAAGCGCGCCACCAAGGCGGTCGCCAAAGAGAATACTTGTAATATTTGCGGAACAAAAAGTGATAGATTACATCAGAACCATCAACAAATAATCAAAGATTTGGATTGGGGAGAGCAAGCTGTATTTTTAGAGACAAACAGAAGACAATTCAAATGTGGAAAATGCAATAAACCATTTAGCGAAGAATTAGAATTTGCAAAAGAAAGGAGGAGAAGCGAAAAATTAAAGCAGAAATTAAGCAAGCAAAAACGCCAGAAGAAAAGCTAGAGAAAGAAATTATTTTAGCAGAAATAACCAATAGTAAATATGCAATATTAAAGAATGAAGAGAACTTAAGCGATCGACAAAAAGACAAGCTAGCTGAGGTACAAAATGTATCAGATCGGCTAAAAATAATGCATAAACTGAAGGAAGAGTTCAGAGAAATATTTGAAAAAACAGAAAAATGGACTGATGGGTTACTAGAATTAGGGAAATGGCTTTCCATAGCTCAAAAGTATTTTGTCAATAGTCAATCGACAATTTATCGTTGGTTTGATGAGATACTTCCTTATTTCGATAATAGAACAAGTAGCGGGGTAGTAGAGGGGATTAATAACAAACTTAAGCTAATCAAACGTAGTGGATATGGATTCACTAATTTCGATAATTTCCGAAACAGGTGTTTACTTAACTGGTATTTTAATCATTGATTTGGCATACCAAGTAGTGAAGATCCTTGTATCCTTCAATGCCTGTTCGATCGCTGACGCTGGAATCGCTGTTTCCAATGCTTTTAGGATTGTACCTGGTTCGATCGTTGGTACAAATAAGGATAGTTCTTTGAGTTGCATCTTTAACCTGAATCCTGCTGATGGCAACAACCATTTTACTTGCTTTCAGCCCTTAACCGAACCGTATTGACTAAATCCCCTCCTAGGAGGGGTGCCCGTAAGGCGGGGTGGGTAGATCTCCGCATCCCACAAATCACCGATCGACTTCGATCGACGGTGGTAATACAGATCGTCTAGGATTAGTTGTAGCGGAGATGGTGAACCCACCCCGCCCTGTCGGGCACCCCTCCTGGGAGGGGATTTTCAAGAAGTGGGCTGAATGTTGAAATTAAATCTAGAACGAGCGACAAAAACATTTATAATCAATTAAACGATCGAAGTGTAAACTATGAAAAATCCTCAGTGGTTAGAATGGGCACAACAGCTTCAAGCGATCGCTCAAAATGGATTAGCATACTGCAAAAATGATTTTGATATCGAACGTTATCATCAACTACGAGTTATTGCAGCTCAGATCGTGGCGACAGGCTTTGATTTTGACCCCAGCCAAGTTCTTGCAGAATTTAGCAGTCAAGTTGGTTATGCCACTCCCAAAGTAGATGTGCGGGCTGCTGTCTTTGAATCTGACAAAATTCTTTTGGTTCAAGAAAAAGAAGATGGCTGTTGGACATTACCAGGCGGATGGGCAGATATCGGCGTATCCGCAGGTGAATGTGTCGTGAAAGAGGTATTTGAAGAATCTGGATACCATGTACGAGCGACAAAGATACTAGGTGTTTACGATCGCAACCACACCCGTCATGGATATCCGCCACTATTGCATCATGTTTACAAGTTATGTTTTCAGTGTGAATTAATCGGTGGAATGGCCACCAAAAGTATTGAGACGACAGATGTAGCTTTTTTTGGAGAGCAAGAAATCCCCCAGCTTTCGCTGACTCGGATGACACCATCACAGATCGCTAGAATGTTTGAGCATTATCGCAATCCAAACATGCCGACGGATTTTGACTAATGTACTGCAAGTTTGGCAATTGTCAAAAGACATAAGGTTATATATCTGTAGTTGTGAATCAGTTTAAGAAGATCGATGCCGATCTCATTGCAATCAACATTGGATATATCTTTGATCACCCTATTGGCTCATAATTTAGCTCTTGAGGTCAATGTGTTTTAGAAGGTAGCTAGCACGTTTCAATGATAATTTTGGATATAATCTGAAAATACTGCGATCGTAGACATAATCGTCGCAAATGAAATACTCCAGATAGCTTTTGATGACATCATGGGTATGTAATTACCTGTCAACGCCTCTTGAAGTTCATACTCTGACATATCTTGACCTGCGTTAATCCAACCCCACTTTTGACGATTCTTAATCCATAAATGAGTAGAACCAACATTTATTACAAATGCTGCTAACCCAGCAGTTGTTAAATACTGAATAAACCACTTTGTAAATGCTCCAGCCCAAGTGATGAAAAATTCCATAAAAGTTACCTTCATAATAATATTCTTGTCATCATAAATAAATTTCAGGGTTTGTTCACATCGATCTAACTCTCGATCGCTAGCACAAACTTTAATACAGCGGTTAGCAGGTATATGAGGGATTTAGATTCTATATCCTTTTCTGAATAAGGCTTATAAAAATAACTGTACCCCATCAACCCTCAAACCGTTGTATTCTTAGTGGCACCGGGAAGGGACTGATGAATTCGATCCGTCTGTATTAGTATTAACTCAACCCCACCAAATACTAGTCTAAAACGATCGGAATTCTTACTCGATCGTCTCTTAAATTGTCGTACTTAGTTATCTCTCCATACATCACCTGAATTTGGTCTTCTAAAGCTGCACTTTGCATTCTCATCAAGCGAGGATGACTATTACTTGCTAAGTCCCGATTTTCTAATAATAGTATAGATAAGTTTTTCTCTAATTTTTTTAACTGATCTTTAGCAACTTTATATTGACGTTCATTGTGGATCATGGCTCATTTTCCAGATATAAATTATTTTGTTTCGTCTGAAATTTCATCCTGGTCAAAAACTCTAGGACAGTATGATTCATCTTCTTGACGTAGCATTGCCGCATAATCATTGATTCCTGCTTCTGCAAGGGCGCGATCTTCTTGGGCAAACTCAGTTAGGGCGATAAGTTGACTGGAATCGAGGATAAGACGACGATCGCGTTTGCTACGATATTTGAGAAAGGCAATAAAGTCGGCTACCTGCTGAAGTTGTTCGTTGGTAAGTCGATCGAGGTCTTGTTTGACAGTTTCACTACTAGATTGTTCTTTAACAAACATAACTCAGCCGATTAGATTTCCGTTCACTTAATGTCGATTACCTACGGTAGGCTTTTGCTGAGGCAAAGGCTTCACCAACGCCAACGAGTAGATATCTATCGTCCTATTACCGATCGCGTAGCGTTGGCTTTGCCAAATCGAAAACTTTGAGATAAACATAATAACCTCACTTTAACGAAATAAGCTGATAACCGCTAGGGCTAATTATTTCTATTTCTTCTAAGTCAAACTGTCTAGCCATTCCTTTTACCCCGCCATTTTAACCGCAAGCTCGACAAAGATCTCGATTTGGCAAAGCCAACGCTACGCGAACGACAATAAGACGCGCTTTACCACCCCTAATGCCTAAATCGTAAGCTTGCTGAAAAGCATCTGCCTCAGCATGGGTGCGACTGATTGGATTTACTCTCATCGTAATCTGTCTGCGGGTGGGATTGCTACTGGAGTTGATTCCAAAGAATACCATCCCACCAATTTCCAGCTTGGCAACTGTATCACGATCCGTTTCGCTACCAGCAGGAGGAAGACTGAGTTGTTCCCTATATTCTGCTAATTCCTGAAAAACGTCACTCAACCCTGTGCCTCATACTAATTTGCTTCACCTCATTAACATCATAGCAGCGCGACATACTTAAAATTGAAGTTAAATAGCTAATTTTTTTCTAGTCTAGCTCATCGTCAATCTGCCGTTGGCGTACCTCGACTCCGCTCTGCACAAGTAGCCTCTCCCCTGGAGAATCGAATTCAGCAATGATATTTTGGATAGTACTAATTTCAATATCATCTCTATCTGATTTTAAATAAATGTCTAAAAGGACAACATATTCAGGTAATTTATTAGGTGAAATTACTCTATATCCGCCACTCTTGCCACGATTGACATCACTGTTGCGGATGCGGACTTTAAAAACTTCCGCATCAATTCCTTGTAGCCTATCACCAATCGTCTCGCCCATTTGGATTTGCATCAAAATTGGTTGAAGATCGGATTGGATTTGACGATATCTCTTTTCTATACTTTGCACGGTGATAATCTGAGACATCCCGTAGGGTGTGTTAGGCGGTAGCCGTAACGCACCGTTGTACCAAAAGCGCAATCTATGCCCGTGCAGATTATAGTTTGCGTATTTGTTTTCTAAAGTCAGGAGTTAACCTAATACGGTTCGGTTAAACTTTTATTTGCTCTATTTTTAGTTCGCGTAGGCGGACTTTGCATCACTAGCGGCGAATTCAGTCGCTGACTAATTGACTAACCGAACCGTATTGGGAGTTAACCTATGCTCCAATATTTCGATTTCTAAGATTCGTTTTCCAATCCATTCGCTGATGGTGGGGACAATTGCATTGCCAATGAGTCGCCCTCTACGACCGTCCAGCCGGGAGGAAACCCCATCAGCCGCTCCCACTCTGTCCACGTCAAGTTCCTCGCCACAGAGTATCGGTCGGTCTGAATGGCCGCCTTGATGTCCTCCAGTTTGGGCGCGTAACGTGGGGCAGATGCTTTTTGCCAGGGTATACCCGAAGCCACCGCGACGTTGTACCACAAGCGGATTGTCTCGGAGAGGGACTTGACGAAAATCGGGTCTAGTTTTCGCTTTGCTCGATTTTCGCGTCGAAGTATCCCCAGACAATTCGCTGCTGTCAGTAAAGAAGTGATAGGCACGTTCGGATCTAAAACTTGCGATAAAGAATACTCTGTCACGGTGGTGGGGTAAGCCCGAATCGACAGCGTTACACGATACCCATCCCCCCAAATACCCGTTCGCTTCGAGCGTGTCGATAACTGTCTCAAGCGCGGTTCCTTGTTCGGCGGAGAGCAATCCCGGCACGTTTTCCATGACCAACCACGCTGGGCGAACTTCTCTAACCAAGTCCATAAAGGTGAAGAACAAACCACTTCGTTTTCCCGACAGTCCCGTTCGTTCTGTGTTGGCGGTGCTGAGGTCTTGGCAAGGCCATCCAGCGCACCATAAATCAGCGGTAGGGATAGTTGCTGGGTTGAGGGTCGTGATGTCGTCATGTAGGGGTACGTGAGGCCAGTGGCGTTTCAGAATCTGTTGACAAAAAGGATCTAGTTCGCATTGAAATACGACGTTCATTCCTGCTCTTTCCAAGCCAAGATCGAAACCACCGATACCAGCAAAGAATGATGAGACGCGCATATCGGTACTAGATCTAAATAGATAGCTGCATTAATGATGTTAATCATAAATGATTCACTCGCCAAAACCTAGTGTAGACGATTTTCGTCTACAAAATATTTCTCTTCTGATTAATATCTTGTTGTGGGTTGTGAGGTATCGATCGTGAATGCAAAGCAAAACATTAGTGGAGTGAGAATTCGTCAAGTCCGATTGCAGCATGGTTTAGACCAGGTTGAATTGGCGGCGGCTCTGAATGTTGACTATGGAGTTAAGTTAGAACAATCTGATATCTCAGAAATCGAACGTCAAGTCCGTGCTGTCAAAGATTACGAACTTGATGCGATCTCCAGAGTGCTGGATATCAACCCCATCTGGTTGCTCCGGGGGGATGGATAATGACTGAAGAACGAAAAAGCCGTGGCAGACAAAAGTTTTTAGCTCTTGAAATCGTTAGTAAAAATAACGTCCCAGGAAACATCATTCGTGAAGTTTGGCTAGAGGAAGTCTGTCAAGGGTTTGCATCTCCTAGTGACGCAAATAAAGCCTATTACCGAGTACTTTTAGAAGAACTTTGGCCAGTAAATCATGGCATTCCTGGCCCGCTCGTAAAAGAGGATGAACTTAGAGCAGCAATCGATCGATTCAGACTCAATAAACACATAGGAACCGAATCCTATAAACCCTATGTAGATGTATTTCGACGGTTGCGAGAATTGCAAGGAGAGGAAGGAATTACAGGGATTGGGAAAGAAGGTCGAACATATCAACTGATTAATTTATCTCTGAGTGATAAAAGAATTCCGCGAATTAAGCTTTCAGATTTAGGTTGGCAGCAAGTTCTAGATAAATATCAGCATCGATGTCCGGTATGTAGTCGCTCGGAGCCAGAAGTTCGATTTCAGCAAGACCATAAGATTCCACGGACTAGAGGCGGCGGTAATGAATTAACGAATTGGCAACCGCTTTGTGATGAATGCAATAACTTCAAAAGTACATCTTGCCGTGGGTGTCAGCTAGAATGCGAAAAGTGTAGTTGGGCTTTTCCCGATCGATTTGCGCCACTCCGATTATCTTCAGATAATATTTCTAAGCTCAGACAACTTGCGGCTAATACTGAATCAGACCCTCACGATCTACTAAATCAGATTGTCGATCGGTTTTTTGAAATTGAGTTCGAGTGAGATGAGATAATCTGTATCTAGAATGTAGATTATCATAGTTCATCATCGTTAATCTCATTAGCCGATCGACGAATTTCAGCTAATTTGTCCATCCAATCATCAAAAGTTGGATCTGCATCTAAAATACCTGCATGTTGCATTGGAGCGGTAGATGTTCGATCGATCTCTAGAGGCTCATCAAGATCGATAGTTACTACTTTCCCCTTAGATAACTGTGAATTTAGAGCCGCTTTGACATTACCATTTCTTAAATTATCATACTCGGCTATCTCTCCATACATCACCTGAATTTTGTCTTCCAATGCTGCACTTTGCATTCGCATCAAGCGAGGATGACTATTACTAGCTAAGTCTCGATTTTCCAATAGTATAGATAAGTTTTGCTCTAAATTTTTTAACTGAGCTTTAGTAACTTTATATTGACATTCATTTTGGATCATGGCTCATTTTCTAGGTGTAAATCATGGTAAATGTAATACTTCGTTATCTCGATCGAGCGATTTATCTAAAGCACAAAATATCCACTTATCTACCATTGACCGTATTTTTGTTGATGATCGACAATCGATCTTTTTAGAGTAGCATTGGCGATAGGAGGATTGTTAAGGTAACTATTTAACACTTCTGCATCATTAGCATTCAACTCAATCTTTTCGCGTGCTGGTGTTCCTTCATCGTTGGCGAAGCCTCCGCTTTGCGGAATTGAATTGAGAGCCAACTCCTGCAAATATTCTTGAAGTGTAAATCCCCAATTAGCTGCTGCTTGTTGGAGCGATTGTTGCTGTTTGAGATCGAGTTTTAACTCAACAGTGATAGTTTCAATGAAAATTTTGGTACTCGCCGATCGTTCTATCTCTATTGTAGCTTAGTCAGTTTAAGACCGCGATCCGCTATCTACAATTTATAGAGGACTACTTGAGGGATTTTATCAAAATTGCACCAGCACCAAAGCTATCGTATGGAGTGGGCAGATCGTAGGTTTTGAATGCTTCTTTTTCTTCAAGGATTTCAGCATCAATTTCTTCGGGTGTCTTGAATGATGCTTGTTGCGATCGAATGTTTGTAATAGTTTCTAATACTGAGCTTCGTTGTTTTGTTTCTTCTGAAATTTCATCCTGGTCAAAAACTCTAGGACAGTATGATTCATCTTCTTGACGTAGCATTGCCGCATAATCATTGATTCCTGCTTCTGCAAGGGCGCGATCTTCTTGGGCAAACTCAGTTAGAGCGGTAAGTTGACTGGGATCGAGGATAAGACTACGATCGCGTTTGCTCCGATATTTGAGAAAAGCAATAAAGTCAGCTACCTGCTGAAGTTGTTCGCTGGTAAGTCGATCGAGGTCTTGTTTGACAGTTTCACTACTAGTTAGCATCATTTTAAATCTATTTCTACCATATAAATGAGGATTGATGAGTCGAGATATATTCTACTACCCTGCGGTATATTCAATTTGTCCGTGCTGATTTTTCTTCAAGGATTTCAGCATCGATTTCTTCAGGTGTCTTGAATGATGTCCGCCCGCGATCGCAGATTTGTAATAGTCTCTAATACTGAACTTCGTTGTCTAGTATTAATATATTCGATGACTTGGATTCGTTCTGGTGATGATAACCTGTCGATCTCTGTCAATACTTGTTGTAGTTGAGGACTCATCTTTAATACCTCTGAATATTTATCCCTATTTTAACTTGATTCTCGATCGCGACGGGATGCGATCGATTTCATCAAAATTGTACCAGCCCCAAAGCTATTGTATGGTGTGGGCAGATCGTAGGTTTTGAATGGTTCTAGTGGTGCAATATCTTCAGCTTTACGAACTTGTTTTTTAAAGTCAGGAGTTAATCTAATTTCGATCGGGAATGATTCAGTCAACTTCACTACTCTCCCACAATTGACTGAGTGGTAAAATGTTTCCAGCTATGGCTTGTTTCCAGGACTTCCGAAAGCGATTCTCCAGGGGAGAGGCTACGCCAACGGCACTAAAGCCCAGATCGTCATTATCCTGAAGCTCTTCGAGAATCAGGGCTGCGATTGCCGAAGGCAGGTTTTCAACCAACGAGTCTTGTTCACTGATGGGACGAGTTTTCAGTTGTGCGTTGGCGTAGCCTCTCCCCTGGAGAATCGCTTCTTCCAGCAACTTAGTCATACAAATCAGTTTAGGTATAGTTAATCTGGTCTAGTTCTATTTTAGTCGATCGAGATTGAATTCTACTATCTTCCAAGTGTCAGTCTAATCAAGCTATGACAATTAATACACTGCACTAGTTATGGTAATTCTTATGCTGTCAGAAAATTTGCTCAAGTCATTACGAGACTTAAATCCTGCGGATAAACTTTATGCTGTCCAAGTTCTGGTTTCCGATCTAGCACAAGAAGAAGCTAATTTGCTTCAACCTGGATTACCTTATGAGATTTCATCGCCCTATGATTCTTTTGGTGCAGCGCAAACAATGCTTGAATTTTTAGAACAATCCAAACAGCAACAGCAAACATGACTCAGCCGATTAGATTTCCGTTTAATTCTGTAAATACAGACATGGGTGAAAGAGTTAATGATTTATTGACTAAGTTTTTTTACTCGTTTGAGTACATCTTGCGAATCTTTACTTCTACCTTGCTTTTTGAATAGTTCAGCGGCTTGAGTATAGTCCTCGATCGCACCTTGCTTATCACCTAAATTATACTTAGCATTACCCCGATGACGATGAGCATCCGAGTTATCAGGGTTATGCTTGATGGCTAGATCGTAGTCCTCGATCGCACCTTGCTTATCACCTGAATTATACCTAGCATTACCCCGACCAATATAAGCATCAAAATAGTCTGAATTTAAGTCGATCGCTTTTGTAAAAGCCTCAATCGCTTGCTTATTATCATTACAAAGTAGTCCTACACCACTTTTATAATAGGTTTCACTAGTTTGTTTTTTCGTACAACTAACTACTACGCACAGTATAATAAAAGATATGATTACCATGAAACAACCAATTTGCCATCCCGTGTCTGGAGGTGACTGAACTGAGGGATTAGCTGGCACTGGTCGATTTAGCTTTTGCAAATCCCAACTTACATCTTCTGCCGATTGATACCGATCTGGATCATCTTTTTGCAGCAGCTTGTCGAGAATCTTAGCTAACTCAGGCTCAATTTGTCCGACATCTAAATGCTGTTGCCATTTAGATGTCCAACTATAGCCAGAATCCTGAAAGAGAGTACGGGGGTTTTTTCTTGTTAGTAAAGAGAAGCAAGCAACCCCCAAACTGTACAAATCACTAGCTGGTTTTACTATTCCATCCGTCTGCTCTGATGGTACATAACCAATATTAGCAGCACCAAGTTTTGAACCGCAGAAATTAATTAATACAAATGTCCTATCATCGCGTAGCATAATATTTTTTAATTTAATATTGCAATGGATGATTTTCTTCTCATGAACTAACTTTAAGACTGGTAATAATGTATTTAAAAAATCTTTAATCTGTTCTTCGTTCCACCTACCTTTTTTCAGATATTCCTCTAAATTTTGACCAGTGATAAACTCTTGAACCAAATAGAGATACTGGTCGTTAAAATGATAAGCTAATATCGTGGGGATTTGCGAATTACGTAAATCCTTCAATTGCGCTGCTTCTTGCTCGAACAACTCATTGTTTGTGGAATTGTCAACGATTAATTGCTTGATTACGCACTTCTTATCAGATCTCTGATCTCGAGCTAAATAAGTCACTGTATCTTGACCCTCACCAATTCGCTCCACAGGGCGGTAGCGATCCAATAGTGATACTAATTGGGTTCCGCAGCTACCACAAGACTTAGCATCAGTGTGAGACGGATTTTTCTGTTTACACCTAGGATTAAGACAACAAGTCATATATTTCACCGAATCGACATCCTTATTATCACACTTTTGATTTAAAGTGCCACAATCCACCTGCGATCGATACCTAATTAATATGCTCCAAGATCGCTTGTTTGAGATTTGTATCGATGAACGATAAAATTAGCCTTCGTAAACGTTCATTAATTGAGACCGTCAATGACCAGTTAAAAAATATCTCTTACCTAGTCCATTCTCGTCATCGTAGCTTGCATAATTTTATTTGGTATGGTCATTCCAGATCAAGGATTTCAGCATCGATCTCTTCTGGTGTTTTGAAGGATGTTTGTTGAGAGCGAAGGTTGGTAATAGTTTCTAATACTGAGCTTCGTTGTCTAGTATTAATATATTTCATGACTTGAATCCGCTCTGTCGAGGACAATCGTTGGCGTTGGCGGAGCCTCTGCCCCAGCAGAAGCCTCTCCTCTGGAGAATCGATCTTAGTCAGTACTTGTTGCAATTGAGGACTCATCTTTCTACCTCTGAATACTTGTTTCTATTTTAACTTAATTCTCGATCGATCTCGAATCGTGTTCGCCAGTAAGGCTACTCGCTCCATAACTCAAATTATCAAATTATCATTTAAGATCGATCAAGATCTAAATATTATTATGTATTATGATTGTTAGTAAATCAACTAATCATACAGCAACTCAGCACGAGTAAAGAATAGAGATCGCCTATCATCACCTTGAACAATTGTGTATTTAATAACAATGTTTTTAGCACCAGTAGCATCAAATGGTAGTGAGACGATTTGTTGAGTTTTAGAACCATAAATTACTTTACCAGACCAAACTTTTTTAGTGTTGACCTCATCACTTGTATAAATACTAACGTCATACATCAAGTTATCACCTTGACGTGGCAAGTCTTTTAAACCAAACTGAAGGTATACACCTTTTTGATTTCCAGTCAGAGAAAATATTGTTTTTCTTTCAGTAGTATCGCCATAAAGGTAAAAGACAGATTTGTACTGCTTATCCAAAATAGCAATTTTGCTATTATCAAATAATGTGTAACTTCCATAATCTGGTAAAACTAGATCGTCACTAAAAGGATTCGATCCTTTGAACATACTTAGTTCTACAGGCTTCGCTTCTGCGAGACTACTAGATGAAAGATTAGGTTGAGACTCATTCCGATATTTGGGATCCCCTGGCTGAATAATCACTGTAACATTAGAACCTGCTTGTGCTTGTATGTTTCCAATCCCACCATCATTTCCTCTATTTTGAGTACCATTGACAATATCTCCATTAGCCGTATTTTTTGCCTGGTTTCCGTCAATTTTATCGCCGACTATATTCTCTTTATTAGTCCCACCAAAATTTGCCCCCTTTAGAATAGATTCTACTTGTCCTTTTCCTACTGCACCAACAACACAACCAACAACAACAGCACTAAGCCCAATCCAGGCTAATGTCTTAAATTTTATTTCCATGTTATTCGATCGAATAATTTTGAACTTTGTTTCCGAAAGGACCCTAAAAAAGAGGTCCCGATTAGGGTACCTCATATTATAATTCTTTGTCAACAAAAAGAATTATGCACTCACAGCCTGTTTAGCACTAGCTTCTGGTGTTTCTGCCTCCGAAGGAGGTACCAACTGCCAGAACTTAGGCAGATATTCAGCCCAGCGACTCAAGATTTCCTGTGCTTTCTGACTGCCAGTTTTCGCACCATGAGCGGCAATTAGATCTTTTAATTGCTTCTCACCTGCTGCTGTTTGTACCCGTTGCCATTTGACGATTTCGGGATTAATTTTGGCGATGAAGGTATCATCTTCATCGAGGAAATAACCTAAACCACCTGTCATACCTGCGCCGACGTTGCGGCCGACTTCTCCGAGGACTACTACTACTCCGCCTGTCATGTATTCGCAACAGTGGTCGCCAGTACCTTCGACTACGGCGGTGGCGCGGGAGTTGCGGACGGCAAAACGTTCGCCTGCGCGCCCGTTGGCGTAGAGGTAGCCGCCTGTGGCTCCGTAGAGGCAGGTGTTGCCGATGATGACGTTGCGACTGGTGTCGAAGGTGGTGCCTGTGTATGGTTTGATGATGATTTCGCCGCCGTTGATGCCTTTGCCGACGTAATCGTTGCTTTCGCCTGTGAGGATCAGGCTGACTCCTTCGTGGTTGAATGCGCCGAAGCTTTGTCCGCCTGCGCCGTCGAAGTTGAGGGTAATTTGTCCTTCAAATGCGCTGTCACCATACTTTAGAGCAATTGCACCGGAGATTCGTCCGCCAACGGATCGATCGGTATTGACGATTTTATAGCTTTTAGTTACTTCGCCTTGATTGTCGATCGCGGCTTGTATCTCTTTATCGGCTAGAATTACGTCGTCTAATACGTCACCGTTGGTATGGATGTCGCCGTGGGTGAGGAAGGATCGATCGATCTTTGTATCTGGTAGTTTGGTCAGGCAGTCGAGATTTAGAGCCTGTACTTTGGTCAGGTTGACTTCTGAGCGGAGGGTAAATAGATCTGCACGTCCGATCAGGTCTTTGAGCGATCGGTAGCCTAGACGGGCTAATATGCTGCGGACTTCTTCGGCGATGAACATGAAGAAGTTGACGACTTGTTCGGGGATGCCGGGGAAGCGGGCGCGTAAGTCTTCGCGCTGGGAGGCGACTCCGACGGGGCATTTATTGGTATGACAGACTCGCGCCATGATGCAGCCTTCGGCAATCATCGCGATCGATCCGAAGCCATATTCTTCTGCTCCCATTAGGGCGGCGACAATAATATCCCATCCTGATTTTAACCCACCATCGACACGAAGTAAAACTCGATCGCGTAATTGGTTTTCCATCAGCACGCGGTGAACTTCGGTAAGTCCTAGTTCCCAGGGACTTCCAGCATGTTTGATGCTGGATAGGGGCGAGGCTCCGGTACCGCCATCGTGTCCTGAGATTTGGATGATGTCGGCGTTGGCTTTGGCGACTCCGGCGGCGACTGTACCGATGCCGATTTCGGCGACTAGTTTGACTGAGACGGCGGCTTTGGGGTTGATTTGGTGGAGATCGTAGATTAGTTGGGCGAGATCTTCGATCGAGTAAATATCATGGTGCGGTGGGGGTGAGATGAGCATCACGCCTGGTTTTGAGCGGCGGAGCATGGCGATATATTGGCTGACTTTTGGCCCAGGAAGTTGTCCGCCTTCGCCTGGTTTCGCGCCTTGAGCGAGTTTAATTTCGATCTGTTTGGCACTCATTAGGTATTCTGGAGTTACCCCAAATCGTCCCGATGCTACTTGTTTGATTGCACTTTTGGCGGTGTCTCCATTTCGCAAACCGTTGAGGTGGGGCAGGATGGATGATTTACCTGCTGGGGTTGCGTCGTCGATCGTTTTGTAGCGCACTGGATCTTCGCCGCCTTCGCCACTATTGGATTTTGCGCCGATGCGATTCATGGCGATGGCGAGGACTTCGTGAGATTCCCGCGATAGTGCGCCGAGGGACATTCCACCAGTACAGAAACGTTTGACGATATCGCTCACTGACTCCACTTCATCGAGCGAAATGGATTTGCGATCGGTTTGGAAGTCTAACAGGTCGCGCAGAGCCGTTAAGGGGCGTTCCTGAAGATATTTTTTGTAGACTTCATAGTGGTCGTAGCCCTCTTTTGTTTGGTAGGCGGCGACGGCTTTGTGGAGAGATTTAGCCATTTGGGGGCTATTCATGTGGTACTCTCCACTGGGACGGTAGTTGAAGAAACCGAGGTTCTCTAATTTTTTGATGTCGTGGTCGAAGGCTTTATGATGGAAGTTCATCGTTTCTTGCGCGACATCGGCGACGGTTAAACCACCGATGCGGGAAGTCGTACCTTTGAAGGCGAGATCTAGTAGTTCGCGCCCGATGCCGATCGCTTCAAAGATTTGCGCTCCTTGGTAGGATGATAATAGGGAGATACCCATCTTCGAGAGGATTTTGAGTAAGCCGTTTTCGACTGCTTGGCGATAGTTAGCTTGCGCTTGCTCGATGGTAATCTGAGTTTCGCCACGTTCGATGGCATTTTGCACTTTGGGCGAATTCCACCAACTCCGCACGGATTCCCACGCCATATATGGACATACGGCGGATGCACCGAAGCCGATTAGACAGGCAAAATGATGGGTGCTCCAACATTGAGCTGTATCGACGACGATCGAAACTCGACTACGCAAGCCTTGTTTAATTAGATAATGATGAACTGCGCCGACAGCGACGAGGGGGGGAATATAGGTAACTTCATCGGTTAAACCTGTTTCTGACCAATCACTGAGGATCAGAATTTGTTTACCCTCTTTGATAGTATCTACTGCTGCGGCACATAATTTGTCGATCGCTTTTTGCAATCCCCCCACACCATCGGCGACGGGATAGAGGGTAGAGAGAAATCCACTACCGAGGGAACTGGTTTTGATTAGTTCTAATTCTGCCTCATTTAGCACGGGAGAAGTTAGTTTGAGGAAGCCAGCATCTTCAGCTTTGGGTTCGAGGAGGTTTCCTTTTTTACCTAGACTCACATCGAGCGACATGACGAGTTTTTCCCGCAGGGGGTCGATCGCCGGATTGGTTACTTGGGCAAATCGTTGTTTAAAATAGTCGTAGAGTGGGTGTGCTTTTTCGGACAATACGGCGAGGGGAATATCATCACCCATACAGAAGGTAGGTTCTTTGCCTTGTTCTGCCATATCATTGACGATCATCACTACATCTTCTTCGGTATAACCGAATGCTGTCTGATGGCGGAGTAGATCTGTAGCTGGTGTTTGACTACTCGTGGCGAATGGTTGAGAGGTGAGAGTTTGACGATGCTCTTTTAGCCACGCGCCGTAGGGATGAGCTTTGGCGACTCTCTCCTTCACTTCCCAATTGTGCAAAATCTCATTAGTTTCCAGATCGACAATGATAGTTTGTCCTGGGCCTAAACGTCCTTTTTCTACAATATCACCCGCAGGTAAATCTACGACCCCAGCTTCCGAGCCGACATAGATATAACCATCCTTGGTAATGCAATACCGAGCTGGACGTAAACCATTGCGATCGAGAGTAGCTCCTACCACCTTACCATCCGAGAACGATAATAAAGCTGGCCCATCCCAAGCTTCTTGCAAACCGCTGTAATAATCATAAAAATCAGTGATTTCGGGATACTTATCCAAATCTGGTTGATTCTTATAAGCCTCTGGTACCATAATCATCAGAGCTTCGATCGGACTCCGCCCAGAACGAACGATTAATTCCAGTACATTATCCAACGTCCCCGAATCGCTATTATCGAGATTCAGAATCGGCTGCAATTCTCGCAATCTGTCATTCCAAATTGGATGATTCAAGTCGCCTTCTCGCGCCGTCATCCCATTAATATTGCCGAGGAGCGTATTAATCTCCCCATTATGCCCAACGATTCGCATCGGTTGAGCGAGTGGCCATTTGGGCATCGTATTCGTACTAAAGCGACGATGATAAACTGCAAACGCCGCTGTGAACTTAGGATTAGTTAAGTCTGTATAAAATGAGCCGAGTACAGCCGATCGTACCATGCCCTTGTAGACGATCGTCCGACCAGACAACGAACAGATATAAAAATCATCCCCAGGCTTGACATTACCATCAGCTTGCAACGCCTTGACAATTTTGCGGCGCACCAAATATAGCTGACGCTCTAACTCATCACCAGTACTAGTTCCCGCAATAACCACTTGCTCGATATGTGGCTGATTTTCCCGCGCTTGCTCGCCCAGAGTCTCAGGCTTAACGGGTACCTCGCGCCAACCAACTAACTCACATTTTTCCTGCGCGACGACATCTGCAACAATCTTTTTCGCCACAGCACGCTTGTCAGGCTCTTGAGGTAAGAATAACATCCCCACTGCCAAGCGAGATCGATCTATCCCAATCTTATCCCCAAAAGATTCCTTCAATAAATCCCAAGGAATACCCGTCAAAATCCCCGCACCATCACCAGAATCTCGATCGGCACTACAACCGCCGCGATGCTCCATACAAGTCAGAGCCGTCAAAGTCTGCTCGATTAGTTTATGACTAATCGTCCCCGCCGGACAAGCAATAAACCCTACTCCACAAGCATCTCGCTCTTCAACCAACCATCGAGGGCCGATATAAGGTTCTAGATTGGGAGTAGCAGTAGTGGAATTATTCATAGCCGATCGATCGTCTGTATGGTTCATAAAATTAGGGCGGGGAACCGTCTACCTATAATTGTATCTAGATGCTGTGATAATTTACACGGGAATATCTAAAATAGCAGGTGAGTACTTTCAGGTCAATCTATTTTTAATATTACACTAGTCATTAATTTGAAACTTAGCAGTGATGATTCCGCACGATCTAGCGATTGGCAACTTTTTGACTATTATTCGATCGAAACTACCCTAAGCTTTCTGATAATTCTGTATCTTATTTGACAGAAAAATAGATGACTCGCGCTCTATCCGCCCAGATCCAAAGGCTGCTTGCGAGAAGTCTTTGGATCTGGGCGGATAGAGAAAACATCAATCTAGGTTCAATTACACCCATTGTAAAAATAGACACTAGACGTTCTGGATCGATCGAAATACCATGCTAAAATTTGACGATCCGACTTTCAAATCTCCTGTGTGGAAAAAGTTGTGATGAAGATTTAAAAGATCGATGGGGTCGATCGGATCGAGATCTAGTTTGAGTACGATCTTTATTAGATAAAGTAATCTAACCCATTCCCAGGAGCTGGTTACATTCAGTATACTAGGGAAATACCTTAACACAGATGCCACCTGAGGAGTAGCCTCTCGATCGAGGGATAATCTAGATTTTATTTGTGTAGTTTTATTTCGGAGCAAGTAAAAATTCAAATAATTATTCCGAGCAGCTTTTCAAACATCCTCCATAATGTAAAAACTGACACTAACCACATCCCGATCGTGCGTTATGGTTAGAGGATTCTATTGTCCGACTGTTCGATCGACAGGTATGAAAAAATTTCTTGCACTCATCAGCGCATCAGTATTTTCCTTTCAACTCATATCAGTAGCTGCTACTCCAGAGCAGGCGATAGCACAGCAGCCAACAGTACAAAGTTTCGATCGGTGGTGTAGTCAAAAAAATACAGCCCCGATCGAGACTAAAAAGACAATCGATGCACTATTGAGAATCGCCCGTACTAGTAACTGTAATCTAGCTGACACTAAACTTAATAAATTAAGTCAGTTGCACCTGCGCGGAGCTAAAATTATCGATCTCAGTCCAGTAGCTAGTTTGAATAAATTAACTCATTTAGATCTAAACGATAATCAGATTGCCGATCTGAAGCCACTGGTTAGTTTAAATAACTTAAAATCTCTTTTTCTCGACAATAATAGAATCTGGGATCTGAGACCAATATCCGATCTGGTTAAGTTGGAAATGTTAACTGTCGATCGAAATCAGATTTCCAATCTACAACCATTGACTATTCTGAGCAGATTAGAACGGCTCCAGCTCGAAAATAATAGGATTACCGATCTGAAACCTCTGGCTAAGTCTCTCTCGCTGTTAGATATTTCACTCGATGGTAATCAAGTTGAAGACTTGCAACCCTTGGCTGGATTGAATAGTTTGATGTCACTTTCTCTAAATGACAACCAAGTTGTTAATCTATCACCACTAGCGAACTTGACTAACTTGGTGAGATTGAATCTCGATCGAAATAAAATTGTCGATCTACAACCATTAGCTAATCTAAATAAATTAGAATTACTCTATCTCAGCAAGAACCGGATCGAGGATCTCAAGCCTTTGGCTAGTTTGAGTAGTTTGAGTAGACTTTTTCTCAATGATAATCAAATTATCGATCTGAAACCTCTCGCCAATCTCAGCAATCTAAATTCGATCGAACTTCAAAACAATAGAATCCCTGATAAGAATTGTCCCCGCAAAATGCAGAGCTGTAGATTTTAAGTTTGAGGGTCTTAATTATGGTGCAATACTTCTAGGTTAAGGATTTAACTTAGAAGTTTTGAACGAGCATCGAGATTACTCGCTTACTTTAGATATTAAGTAGATGGGAATCATTTTTTAGTATACGTTATGACAATCGATCGACCCATCTACACTGAGTAAATAGGCTGCGTGGCAGAACAATTAAAGCTGAACGAGCGTCTATTTTGATAACCGTCAACAATTGGATGTCGGTCTATAATTGTATTTTATCACGGTGCTCCCTAAAGAGACATTAACCCGATCGACTATGAATTATCTCAATTTGCATTCGGCGATAGTTGCAGTTTTGGTAACTAATCTTACCCTGGTAGACTCTCTACCGACCATCGCTCAGACAAGATCTCAAATATTACCTAGTTCGACTACCAATCCAACCTTACCATCAAAATCATCATCGCCCAATAATTCGACTCAAAACTTGGTGAGTCGAGGTACAGAGATATTTCTCAATGGCAAGACTATTAATGTACCCTGGGGACAGTGGAAAGTGGGAAATAGTCTGAGGCTAGGTATTAGCGATACTGGACTGATGCAACAGTTGGGAGTAGAATTATTCAATAATAATAACTATAGCACCCAGCCGATCGATTGGTACGCGACGCAGAGATCTAGGCAAGTTAGTTTGGATGCGAAATTAAGTCGGCAATATCGCTATCTAGATATTACGGATATCGCAAGAACTGGTGGTTGGCAATGGCAAATAGTCGGCGCAAAACTCCAACTCAATACTCCAGCTACCAAGATAATTAATGTCGATCGTCAAACCATTCCCAAAAATGGTAAGATTATCGTCACACTCGATCGATATACACCCTGGAAACTGAGTCAAACCCCCACAGAAGGTTATATCACCATCGAGGCAAAAGCAAACCCAACTCTACTCGCTCAGTTTAATACGCCACCTACGATTGTCGATGAAAATATCGACCCCGATGACGATCCTACCGCCCAAAAACTAGAGTATAAAGTCACCAGTAACGGCAATCAAACCATTATCCAATTTCCGATCGTCAGAGGACAACGAGCAAGAGGTAAAATGTTGTCGCCAACTAGTCTCGAAGTTAGCATCAATCCTAACCTGGAAACATTCCCCGATCGACAAATAAATTGGGCACCAGGCATCAAATGGCATCAAAAATGGGTAAGACTGGGTAACGATAACTTTGCCGTTAACTACCTAGAAATAGATCCGCGTCAAAAGGGCATCAAAATCAGACCGATTATCGCCCAAGAAAATAGCGTAATCGGTTCCAATCCCCTAGTTAAATTTGCCCCCTCAACTCAAGCCGCCGCCGCAATCAATGGCGGTTATTTCAATCGCAATAATCGATTTCCACTCGGAGCAGTCAAACGCGAAGGTAAATGGTTATCCAGTCCCATTCTAAATCGTGGCGCGATCGGTTGGAACGATTTCGGTCAAGTCCGCATCAGCCGATTGCAGATGAATGAAACCCTCAAAACTTCCAGAGGAGGGCAATTATCCATTAACACCCTCAATAGTGGCTACGTTCAAACTGGAATAAGCAGATATACTACAGAATGGGGTATGGCATATACGCCGATTCAAGCGAATGAATTAATTATCACTGTCCAAAATGATAAAGTCACCCAAATTACCCCCGGCGACACACCCGAAGGTATCAAAGCCTTTGTCATCCCCCCTAATGGGTATTTACTAGCCTTGCGGGGGCAGCCAGAGCTAGCTCAGAACTTATCTATCGGGACTACCCTCACCCTCCAACGCCAGACAAATCCACCCGAACTCGATACCTATGCCAATATTCTCGCCGCTGGCCCTTGGATGGTGCAAGGTGGGAGAATAGTTCTAGATGGCAAAGGTGAAAATTTTGGCGCGGCGTTTGTCAGAGAACAAGCAGTCAGAAGTGCGATCGGTACTACGCCAACTGGTAATATACTAATCGTAGCCGTACACGATCGGATCGGCGGCAAAGGCCCAACCCTAGCAGAAATGGCGCAATTACTCCAAACAATGGGGCTAGTTGACGCGCTCAATCTCGATGGTGGTAGTTCTACAAGTCTCTATCTTGGTGGACAATTGATAAATCGATCGTCCGCAACTGCCGCAAAAGTGCATAATGCGATCGGTATATTTATCGATACGGATTCGCCATCTGCTTTGATAAAGTAGGCATAGGTAACTGAATATCGATAGTTTTGAATTTTGGCAGCCAGATATTTTGGCATTGTTACCCCCAACCCTCAACCATTACATCAAAAAGTTCTTATGATTCAAGCTCAACATAGCGATTTGGTAGTTACCCCGATGACCCTAAATACCATTGCAGCAACAGAATTACGCCCTTGGGGTTCCTTCACTATTTTAGAAGAAGGCAAAGGGCATAAAATCAAACGGATTGAAGTCAAACCAGGACACAAACTCAGTCTACAAATGCACTATCACCGCAGCGAACATTGGATCGTAGTTTCTGGTACTGCAATGGTAACTTGCGACGATAGACAGGAAATTCTCCACAGCAACCAATCGACTTATGTACCTGCTTGTACCAAGCATCGCCTAGAAAATCCTGGGATCATTCCTTTGGTGATCATTGAAGTCCAAAATGGTCAATATCTCGGCGAAGATGATATCGTCCGCTTTGAAGATGATTACAACCGGAAGGATGTCTAATTTGAGATTATAGCAGTTAGGATATACCCCCGACTTCTCCAAGAAGTCGGGGGTATTGCATCTCAACAAATATTGATGTCCACCTTCCGTATTGCACCTGAATTAGGGGACTTAGTTGTAGGGTGGGCATTGCCCACAGGCTAAAACTCAAGCATAATAACTATTAAGGCATGATGACAATTTAATAGCACCAATATTAATTCGTGGGCATTGCCAACCCTACTGGCTCTACTCTGCTAAAATTGCAGAGAGATTATTTTAGATCCTTTTTTAGCATCTTCTGAATATGATTGAAATTAGCAAAGCAGCAATTACCGAGATCGATCGAATGCAGAGAGTTCGCCAGCAAACCGAACATAAGTTTCGCATAGGTATTGTCCCTGGTGGATGCAAAAGTTTTCACTATACGATCGATCTAACCGATACCACTAACAGTAACGATCTCATCTATCAAACTAATGGTGTTTCAGTGGCGATCGATCGTCAACAGTTAATGTATATCGAAAATCTCAAGTTAGATTATTCGGAAGATTTGATGGGTGGGGCATTCCGGTTCCAAAATAGTCGATCGACTAGTGTTTGTGATTGTGGTAATTCTTTCGATCTATAGACAATGCAGTCGATCGTTTTATTTTTTCAATCTCTATTTAGAACCCCACCAATCGCCCCGGAAATCATCCGTGCCAAAGCTTATGAGATTTGGAAAGCTCAAGGCGGAGGAACGATAAATCCTGATGCAAATTGGCAAGCGGCGATCGCGCAATTAGAATTAGCCGAAAAATTGAGTCGGCGTAATTTTATATTAGAATTGATTCGATTAATTATCACTAGCTTGGGTACTACCGCCACAATCTTTGGTGGTGGCATCTTATTTCTCAACTTTTCTCAAGGTGAAAATCGACTCATCACCGAAAGATTTACCAAATCGATCGAACAACTAGGAAATCACGAAGAAACGATTAGAATCGGCGGTATTTATGCCCTAGAAAGAATCGCTAATGACTCTCCTCGCGATGCTTGGACTATCATGGAAGTTTTATCATCTTTTGTCCGTGGCAAACAAGATATCAAAGGGCAAGATACATCTCAATCATCACCAATTCGTACCGATGCTCAAGCAGCATTAACCGTCATTAAACGACGATCGATCGAACTTGAAGATAGTACTAAATATTTGGATCTAAGCTTTACCAATCTCCATGAAGCCAATCTAGTGGATGGAAACTTCGATCGAGTCAAACTCAATAATTCTATCCTCACCCAAGCCGATTTGTGCCGAGCCAATCTCAATTTGGCGAATCTCAGTAATGCTAACCTCAACAATGCCAAGCTGAGTAATGCCAAACTAAATGATACCAATCTAATCCAAGCAAATCTCACCAATGCCAATCTAAGTTCCACCAATCTAAACGAAGCCAACCTCAATAAAGCCAATCTAACCGATGCCATCCTAGACGGAGCACAACTTATCAATGCCAGTCTAGGCAACACCAACCTCAGCAGTGCAATCCTCATCGGCGCAAACCTGCGCGGTGCCACACTCAGTAAAGCCAACCTCAGTAAAACCGATTTTAGCGGTGCAGATCTCTATCAAACAAATCTCAGTGATGCCAACATCAATAAAACAGACTTTCGCAAAACCAAAAATCTCACCATCGCCCAAATAAAACAGAGCAAAAACTGGGAACTAGGCATCTACGACGAAGAGATCGATCGACTATTGAAACCACCAGCGATTTGTAGTTAGATTTTGGATTTTGGATTTTGGATTTTGGATTAACTTAGAATTAGTAATTCTTCAACCCTTGGATACCCAAGGGGTACCCCTACAGGTTTATAATGTGTGATTTGCGATCTATCTTGGGGTAAGATGTGAGTCTAAAAATCTCAACTAAACGCCAACGTGGAGTGCATTTGAAAACCAAGCTAGCACACCAACCATCCATACGCAGGGGAGTTTGAGGGGGGCGCGTCCGCCCCTCTCAACGGGGGGTCTGGGGGTCGGAACCCCCAGATCCGGGTTCTCCCCACACCAAAAAAATTCGCAACCCACAAGTTCTACCTATTTGCCGATTAGCTTTCACAGGTATTTCCATGAAGCTCAACCCGTTCGACATTAGATGACCCGATCGGGCGAAAGCCAGCCAGATCCTGCTAAAATAGACCAGAACAGCTTTAACTACAATACAAATGCGTATTCTGGCTCTTGTCCCTGGTGGAATTGGCGACCAAATCCTATTCTTTCCGACATTGGATGACCTCAAAGGGCAATACCCAGAGGGCGAAATTGACGTAGTGGTCGAACCTAGATCGATAGCGGCTTACCGCGTATCCAAGTCTGTTAACAAAGTTATTGCTTTCGACTTCAAAGACCAAAATGGCCCCGCTGACTGGGGAAATCTGCTGGGAATCATTCGCGATCGCGAGTATGATGCCGTGATGTCCCTAGGCCGCAAATTGGGAGTAGGTGTATTATTGTGGTTGACAGGAATTCCCACCCGCATCGGTTATGCGGCTGGGCCAGGAAAAGCATTCCTCTCCAATCCAGTACCATTGAATCCAGACCAATATGCGGCGCATATGTATCACGATCTAGTCAAAGGATTGGGTATGACCACCCCTTGTCCCGATTTGAGTGTGAATGTTCCTCAAGTCGATATTGAGTGGGCAGAAGTCGAACAACAGCGGTTGGGTGTCAGAGAGAGCGGTTATGTGCTAATTCATGCTGGTTCCAGTAAGCTAGCTAGGCAACTAGGCTATGACAAGATTTATCCCGCCAAACGGTGGCAACAAGTAATTAAGGATTTGCAAACACGGCAACCGAATTTGCCTGTGGTATTAATTAAAGGCCCTGATGATGAAGAGTTGGTAGAGTCAGTATTGGCTGTCTGCCCCAGCGTCAAGGTAATCGAGCCAAATGATATCGGTAAATTGGCCGCGACGATCGCAGGTGCTAATCTAATGTTGTGTACTGATAGTGGGCCGATGCACTTATCGATCGCCGTTGGTACTTATACTATCGCCTTATTTGGGCCGACAGATCCCAAAAAACTGATGCCAGCAAATGCCAGATCGATCGCAATTAAATCCTCAACAGGTAAAATCGGTGACATCCCACCCTCGGATATTCTAGAAAAAATCTGGAAAGGATAATTCGCTCTAATTTTATGAGCCAAATCAATCTAGCTGTTGTCATTAATCCGATTTCAGGAGGTTAATCATGGTCGTTGTTTTCTATGAAGAATCTCTTCGTCATCCCAATTGGATCGATAATCTCGAAACTCGACAAATTGTGGAAACTGCGCGGACACATGGTTGCTACACTTACTTCTTACCTGCAAAAATTGGTTATGGAGTGACAGCCGTTGATGCCCTACTCAACCTACCTAATTTCGACCGACCTCAAGTTGGAATTTGGGCTGGATTTATTCCTTCACAGTCCAAATATGTGGAAGTGTACCAAGCCGCAATTGAGAAAAATGTGTTCTTGGTCAACAATCCGATCGAACATCAAACTGCTTTAGAATTCGACAGGTATTATCCTTTGCTGGGCAATCTCACTCCTCAGAGTATCACGATTACTAGTCCGAGTGAATGTGTTGATGCTGGAGCGAAATTAGGTTTTCCAATATTTGTCCGGGGAGATGTCAAGTCAAACAAAACTCTGGGCTGGGATGCTTGTGTAGCAAAGGATAACGATGAGTTAATCTACATCGTCGAACAGATATTATCCATTCCCCATCGCGCTCGTGGCAAAGCAATTATCAGACAATTGGTACAATTACGATATCGATCGATGATGCCAGGAAATTTCCCACGCAATCGAGAATATCGGTTATTTGTTTATAACTGTCAAGTCTTGGCTTTCGGTTACTATTGGGATGAATTCGAGGATGAATTTGAGCTGACAGAATCCGATCGCTCCCAACTACATCAATTAGCGATCGCCGCCGCCACAAAAGTCAATGTACCGTATATTATCATCGATATCGGACAGCTTCAATCTGGTGAATGGATCGTCATTGAAATTGGTGATGCTCAATTTGCGGGGATGAGTCATGTTTCGATCGTGGAACTATGGAGTCAGCTCGCAACGATCGATTTACCTCGATCGATTTAGCTCTTTTCTTTCGCTAGTAACAAACATCACTCCATCTTAGGCTAAAGTTAGTTTATTATCTCGTTGCTAATTCCTAACACTCGATCGGCATCTAAGATGAAATATATACCCGCGCTCATAGTTGGCTTATCGGTATTGCTGTTGGCTCCATCCGCTCATAGTTGTAGCTGTGGGAGTGACGGTAGCTCCCTCATTCAGTTAGCAAAAAAATCTGAATTAGTAATTAGGGGAAAGGTACTCGAATACAATTGGTACCAATACGATCTACAGGGACAACGGTATAAAAATAAACAAGAACCAAAGGGAAGACCCCTCAGTATGACTGTGGAAGTCCAAGAGGTGTACAAAGGGAAGATAACATCCCGGCAAGTTGTTGTCTGGGGCGATAATGGGATGATCTGTCGTCCCTACGTTACACAGTTCCCGATTGGTACCGAATGGGTGTTCGCGCTCTCACCAGATTCCTGGACCAAAAAAGGCGAGATAGCAATTTCAGTCTGCGGTGAGTATGCGTTGCAGGTGCAGAATAATCGGGTGCTGATGGGGCAAAGGAGAGAGAACCAGGGCATCATGGATCCTGTAATCGGCGGAAATCCTAAAATGAAACCACAAGTTGTAAGCCTACCAGAACTCCGCAAACGGCTCAAAGCTAATCGGTGAGATAGACTATGCCTGAAACCTAGCTGGTGGGGACTGCCCACCCTACGCGATGTCTACTATCCACTTCTCACTTACTTATGAAACGGGCTGTATTTCTCGATCGAGATGGCGTATTAAATGTTGAAGCTGGCTATATTCGTCAGGTAGAAGATTTGTATCTGATGCCGGGAGTAGCGACAGCAGTGCGAAAATTAAACGATCGAGGATTGTTCTGTTGTCTGGTATCCAATCAATCTGGCCCAGCGCGGGGTTATTATCCAGTTAGTCATGTAGAAGCACTCCATCAGAGATTGTGCCAACTACTAGCAGACGAAGGTGGCGCACATTTAGATGCACTTTACTATTGCCCCTATCTGAGCGAGTTTGAAGGTGGTACCGATCCAGAATATACCCGCTGGAGTACTTGGCGCAAACCCAATCCAGGCATGTTGGTTGCTGCTGCGTGGGCACACGATCTAGATGTGCGACAAAGTTTTATGGTGGGTGACAAAGCGACAGATGTAGATTTGGCTCACAATGCTGGCTGTCAGGGGATCTTAGTCCAAACTGGATTTGGCAAGCAAGTATTGAGTGGAGCATATCAACACCATACCCAGCCTGACTTTATTGCCCAAGATCTGACTGGTGCAGTTGCGTGGATCTGCGATAGAATTTAAGTACTGCATGGATGAATAAGCGTTAATATAAAGAAAGTATTAAGTTTTAGGCAGAATCCATTTGAATCAGCATATGGTCATCGACCCATCTATATTACGTCTATTCTGGAAGGTAGTTTCTGAAATCAACTACCCAGCCATACTATCTCTCGCCGATCGAGACTTGTCACAAGTATTGATTCAAAAAGTAAGCGATAGACTATTTCTCGATCCCGAACAAGTGCAGGAACTAGGAGATTACTCAATTTCCAAGCTGTTATTGATCAGAGATCTTGCCGAACATAACTGAGCATTACTCAATGAAGTTTTTAGAAACAATTTCACCAGATCGCTCTATGGCTGAGGATTTCTGGAAGCTTTTGGGTCTCAATGCCAAAGTCCAACACGCCGAAAGAGTGCCAATTGATACTCCCTTACTAATAGTTAGCAACCACCGCAGCTTCCTAGATCCCCTCCTATTGGTAAGCTGTTTGGGGCTACCGATTAACTTTGTCTGTCATCGCTACATGGGCAATGTGCCCATCCTCAGAGAGGTATTGCAAACTTTTGGGGCTTTTCCCTTCATAGATACTAGCGCGTCTCCTAGTGGCGATTCTGTTGGAGACAAGCGGAGGCAACAAAAGTGGCAACAAAACATGCTCCTCGATGCCCGTCGGCTCCTAAAACAAGGCAATGCAGTCGGCATTTTTCCCGAAGGTGCCGCCCCGATGCTAGATCCAGTTGGGAAGCGCATCAGCCCATTTTATCGGGGATTTGCCCATCTGGCACTCCAAGCAAACGCGCCGAATCTGCAAATTTTGCCTGTCGGTATCGCTGCTACTACAGAAATGCGATTGCCATTAGTACCGTTGAGTTTACTACACTACATCGATCCCGCCGAACCACTATTCAAGCAGGATGGGTGGCATCCAGCAGTCTTTTATCAAGATGTGATGATTCGAGTAGGACATCCGTTTGCGATCGATGGGTACCAAGACCGTTATTATGGAAAGCAAGCTGGGGTTGTTGCTAAGGATTTGACTCAATTTTTGGCTGATGAAGTTACCCACCTCTTAAATTAGCCTCAACCTGTGACTCTGAAATTTATTACCGCTCAACCACGCCAACCACATTTACCATTATTTATTTATTTTCCTGGTATGGATGGTACTGGGGTCTTATTTGCCAGACAGCAGGCGCAACTAGCCTCCCGCTTTGATGTTTGTTGTTTGGCGATTTCTCGTGGCAATTTGTTGGGTTGGGATGAACTAGCCGATGGAGTCTTGGCATTAATCGATCGAGAATTAGCTGATGGCAATCGCGAAATTCACTTATGTGGTGAATCTTTTGGAGCTTGTTTGGCAATGTTAGTAGCGGCGCAATTACCGCACATTCAGCAACTTATTTCGATTAATCCAGCATCTTCTTTTGTCAAATTGCCATTGCTGGCAATGGGGAGTTTTGGTGTAGGTATCGTACCGGAACCATTGTATCAATTATCGGCCAGAATATTAGTTGGTTTGTTGATTGAAATCGATCGAGTTTCTCTGTTCGATCGACAAAATTTGATTCGGGCAATGCTATCGATCGATTCTCACACTGTCGCTTGGCGATTGAAACTGCTCCGGGAGTTTGAACTAAATATGGTACTTCCACATCTAATTGACGTGCCGACTCTACTATTAGCAGGCGAAATGGATCGACTGCTACCGTCGAAACTAGAGGTACAGATTATCCAACGACAATTGCCTCGATCGAAGACAATTTTATTACCTTACAGCGGTCATGCTTGCCTACTAGAAAAAGATATTAACTTGGCTCAAATTATCTTATGAAACCAATCGGGAAATTGGGCAACAGTTAATTCACAAAGAAAAACTCACGTTAATTAAAGTAGATTGGGGCAGGCACAAGACCACGCCCCTACAAATTAATAATTTTCTGATTCATTATTAATTAATTCAAGTTCATACATTAGTTAATTGCTTGACCTCAACTGGTGCGGTTAAAGCTTCTTCTAATGGCGACTTACCTAATTTTGCTTCCAAAATATTCATTACTTCTCGACCGAAATCATTGGGATTTTGACGGAAAGCTTGGAGACAGACTTCGCCAAAGAATGAGCCGAGTGGTTCGGGATTCCAGAGTAATTTTTTGGCAACCCAAGGCATGTGACTCATGGGGTTGTAACCTGGTTTAATCACATTATTTTTGAAGGCGTATTCTTCTAGGTGGGTATGGGGTTGTAAGCCGATAAAGAAGATTGCAGGTTCGACTTTATCCACCCCAAATATTTTCTCCATTTCGCGATGATAGGCAATGGTTTGACGGATGGTTTCAAAGCGTTCGTCGATCACATTGAAGGAATAATTGATCGATACCATATCATCAAATCCAGCCGCTTTGAGATCGCGACAGTTTTGTAAGACTGTTCGCAGATTATAACCCATCCGCATTTTCCGCACTAGTTCTTGAGAACCGCTAGTGATGCCGATCTCAAAGTAATTCATCCCCGTCTGTACCATCAGTTTACAGAGTTCGGGGGTGAGATTGTCGGCGCGAATATAGGCTGCCCATTTAATATCTGTCATCCCACTATCGACGATCTTTTGGAGTAGTTCGATCGCGTCATCCATATATTTACGGGCGGGGATAAACTGAGCATCGGTAAACCAAAAGTTCCGAATACCACGATCGTACAGTTGGCGCATTTCGGCGACTACTTCATCAGCAGGATTGATGCGGACTTGTTTCCCTTCAATTACGGTATAAACACAGTAACAACAATTGTGGGGACAACCGCGTTTTGTTTGTACGCCGATGTAGAAATCCCGATCTTGTAAATAGTAGCTAAATTCTGGCCAAATTGTCTCGATATAATCATAATTGCAAGCAGTCTTCTCGATCGATACAGGCGGTTCATGTACCAATCCCGATCGCGGCGCACTTTCGCCGACAGTATAGCACCGCTCGTTCGTCAGATCGTCCCCTTTGATAATCTTCGAGAGGAGGGCTTCTCCCTCGCCGATACTGACGATCGCACCTTTAGGTAGACTCTTGGCTAATTGTTCGTAGAAGACGCTTACAGCTCCCCCACCGACGACTAATTTGGCATCTGGATGATACTGTTGCGATCGATTCCAGCCGCGTTTTATCAATGCCATATTCCGCCACAATTCGGTATAGTGGCTAGTCAACATTCGTACCCCACCCAAAGCACCACGGAGCTTAATTAGTGGATTGCGATCGTAGAAAAATTCAAATGAGTTTTGGAGCGGATTCCCCCCGCGCCCACCCACAGGTGCATAGATCTGAATATCCCGCCAAGAGTACACCAACAAATTGGGCTGAAACTCATCGATCGCACCATCTAGCGCAGTACCATAATCTAACGGCGGTACCGCACCGACATCAAAAATCCGCTGCTCCACATCAGGAAACATTTTATGCACATGATCTGAGAGATACACAACCCCGATCGGAAAAATCGGGTTACAAGGAAGGCGACAATAAAGGATACGAGTAGTCATATTAATAAATTTATATATTTTGTTGGGAATTGGGAGTAATCCCGTTAGTCACCGATTAAAATCGGGGCTAGTGATGCAAAGTCCGCCTTCGCGGACTGAGATCGAGAGTGTCCCACCTGATGTGGCGACTGCTATAAGATTCATCCACTCTATAGGGTGGATGAATCGTTTGATTTTCCACCAGTGCCTAGTTAATCTCCCCATCCCACAAACCAACAAATAGATTACCTCCGGTAGGCTTCGCCAACGGTTTCACCAACCCCAACGTCTCAAACAACCTATGCTTTGAGGGGGGGTTCTGCTAAGGCAGAGGCTTCGCCAACGGGGGGGGGACACTCCCCCCACCGACGGGGGGTCTGGGGGTCGGAACCCCCAGATCCGGGTTCTCTCAACACAAGAAATACCAACGGATCTGGCGCAAGGGACAATTTATACAACCCATTAGATTAAAGCCTTTAATATAACTTTACACAAAATCACCAGAGAAAGGTAGGCGCGAAATCCGGTTGAGCAAAAGATTCATCACCGATCCCCCGATCGCAAAAACAATCTAAAGATCGAAAAAAAAGTATTACAGTTGACAGTTTCTCATCAAATAGCACTGTTACCGTATTAAAGATCCCCATCTTTTACGGGCAACAGGAGACTATATGGTCATGGCTCAAGTTCTCGATCCTTTATCCCCAGACGATGCCCAGATCTTCTGTTGCTATCTCAATAGCACCAGTCAAATTCAAATTGCCAGGATTTCTAATATCGATAATTGGTACTTCGAGCGAGTTGTATTTCCTGGGCAAAGGTTGATGTTTGAAGCTCCCACCCACGCCTATCTGGAGATTCATACAGGCGTGATGGCAAGTTCGATTTTGTCAGATAAGATCTCTTGCGAGGAGCTAATCGTACTAGCAGAAGACAACACAAATTAGGCGTTGCTGAATACATGAACGATCGATCGTGATATCCTCGCTAAGATTGAGAGTAGGGGCAATTCATGAATTGCCCCTACTCTCAATCTTAGCAACACCATAAATTAAATTGCAGTCGAGTCGCCCCGATCTAATTTATGCCCCAATTGCGATAAATTTAATACGTGCCCGCCAGTGACTAGATAGACTGTAGTTGAGATCGATCCAACTCTTCGAGTCAACGTCCCCAATCGATCGCGAAATAGTCTCCCACTAGCAAAAGCCGGAACTACCCCCCAACCAGTTTCTTCACCTACCAAAATTACCGTAGCGACACTAGTTGCCAACCCTGCGAGTAATTCGCCACTGAGATCCTCCCATTCAGATGTCGATCGATCGAGTAAATTTGCCACCCAAGTACCCAGGGAATCCACCAGCAAACAGTCAGACGCTCCCGCTTGACGAATTGTCAGTGCCAGATCTGTCAGGGTGATGACAGTTTGCCATGTGGCGGGGCGACGCTGTTGATGAAGTTCGATTCTGGCTTGCCACTCCGTATCTGTGGGATCGATTGTCGCAGTTGCCACATACGTTACAGCTTTTCCACTTTGAGTAGCCAGTTGCTCTGCCCATTCACTTTTACCACAACGGGCAGCACCTGTAATTAGAATTAATGGTTGTTGTTTTGACAAGATCTCGATGGATGCGAACTTTAATGATAAATTTAGGGCATAACAGATAAATAGTAAACAAGATCTGAGTCAACAGGAGAAATTTTTCGCGCGATGAATAGTTCGACATCCGCCGATTGGGATCCAGACTCAAATACTCGATTGGCTAAACTTGAAATACCCAAGTTTACTCATATTCGTCAAAACTCCAATCCCAGCTTGGCAGCTCATATGCTCCAAGAAATGTACAAAATGGTAACGCAGTGGCAGGGCGAACTCCAAGAAATCGATCGAGAGATCCAGAAAATCACCGCCAGTGGGCCAACTTTAGCAGCTTGGTTGGAATCTCGCAACTTCAAACCAGGTGTCACTGGCGAACCGATTCCGACTCCCTACACCACAGTTGATGTGCTGGATCTAACTGCTGTTGATGCTCGTGCTGGTTATCGATTGTGTGGATTGGACGAACATGGGAAACTATGGACGCGCCCCTGTTTGATGTCAGAAATCTTGAGTGTGAGTATGGCAATTGCCAGATATCAACAGGTGAAAGTTTTGCTCGATCGACAGGAAAAAATTGAATTCCGCATCAGCCAAATTATTGAAGATCTAGTTTATTTACGCTTAAAATTGGAGGATTGAAGATTTCGATCGAATAGTGGGGAGTGGGGAGTTGGGAGTCAGGAGTTGGGTAAAAACACGAATGGAACCTCCAAACTCCAAACTCCAAACTCCCAACTCCCAACACTAAAAAATACTAAACCAGGGGCAAAACAGTGAGAGTAATTGGCTTGATGAGTGGCACATCGGTAGATGGCATCGATGCAGCGTTGGTAGAGATTAGCGGAACCACCTTAGATTTGCGGGTAGAACTGTTGGCTGGAGAGACTTATCCCTATCCTGACGAGCTGCGATCGCAGATCCTCGATTGTGGTGCGGGTGCCAAATTATCAATGCTAGAATTGGCAGAACTCGACGATCGCATCGCCGCCTGTTTTGCCCAAGCTACCATCGATATTCAAGCCAACTTACCCCCAGCCACCCTGATCGGCTCTCACGGGCAAACCGTCTTCCATCGCCCTACAACCCCCGAAAAAATGGGTTATAGCCTCCAGCTCGGTCGGGGCGAATCGATCGCCGCCATCGCCCAAATTACCACCATAGACAACTTCCGCGCCGCCGACATCGCCGCAGGTGGACAGGGTGCCCCCTTAGTCCCCAAACCCGATGCCTATCTCCTCAGCCATCCCACCGAACATCGTTGCGTCCAAAACATCGGCGGGATTGGTAACGTTACCTACCTCCCCCCCAATACTCAAGCCGACTGGGAAGAACGAGTCAGAGGATGGGATACAGGCCCAGGCAATAGTTTACTAGACCTCGCCGTGACTCAACTGAGCAATGGGAAATTGACATTCGATCGAGACGGCGCATGGGCAGCTACAGGGAGCGTCTGCACCCCCCTAGTCGAAAAATGGTTATCCCAGCCCTATTTCCAGATTTCACCCCCCAAATCGACCGGGAGAGAGCTATTCGGACATGATTATCTCTCAACTTGTATCGCCGCTGCTGGGGAATTCGATCTGAATGACGCAGACTTACTCGCCACACTCGCCGACTTGACAGCTAGTAGTATCGCCGATAGTTATCGCCGCTTTTTACCCCAACTACCCGATCGCGTATTACTATGTGGCGGTGGTAGCCGTAATCTTTATCTCAGACAACGCCTTCAGACACATCTTCCAGATTCGATAGTGGCGACTACAGACGATGAAGGTTTAAATGGAGATTATAAAGAAGCAATCGCCTTTGCAGTTCTAGCATACTGGCGAAATTGCCAAATTCCTGGAAACCTACCCCATGCTACTGGCGCAAAATACCCCGTCCTTTTGGGAGATGTCTATCAAAGCCAAGAATTGGGTATATTGAGATGTAAGCCTACCGATACTTTCCAACCGGGAACAAAGGACAAGTCGATCGTTTAAACGAGCTTCGCCATCGCCCAGACATTCCCATCATTGCCAGCTCCAACCTCATCCAGTTAGATCGCCATAGACATTAAAGAACCGAATTCCTACTTATTTGCTACCATATTTTATCCACTTCAACTTCACCACAGATTTCACCGTTTATCCCGCTCGTTTTTGTTTTGATGTTCAATTCTTATCTCTCAACCACTGCCATTTCTAATTGGTTTCCATTGGTGTACTGTTGCCAATGGAGAGATAACACATCGCCCAACCAACAGTACGAACAGCAGCTCATCTGGAGCCTCATGGAGGGATTTACTGCGTGAGAGACGAACACTATGGTCGCCTACTAGTACAACGTTATCAACTGTTGGAAATAGCGGGAAAAGGCTCTATGGGGCAAGTGTATCAAGCGAAGGATACACTCCTAGGTGGTGTAACAGTAGCCGTCAAGTTTTTGTCGCGGGCAAAAATGACCCAACGGGTGCGGGATAGATTCATGCGCGAAGCAACAATTAGTGCTTTACTGGGCGAGAAGAGCATCCACATCGTCAAAGTGCGCGACTATGGTGTCGATGACGAAGAAATGCCCTTTTATGTAATGGAATTTCTCAAAGGTGACAGTCTCAAAGATGTCATCCAGAATAAACCCATGCCATTGCCGAAGTTTTTTAACTTCATGCGCCAGATTTGTCTCGGACTCCAATGCGCTCATGATGGCACAGAAATCGAAGGTAATCTCACCCAAGTCGTCCACCGCGATATCAAACCTAGCAATATTATCGTCATCAAAGATGCCACATTAGGGGAATTAGTCAAGATCCTCGACTTTGGGATTGCCTTACTCCAATCAGACGATTCGCCGACAGGATTTATGGGGACTCCGGCTTATTGTTCTCCCGAACAGATAGATGGCAAAACCCTCGACAATCGGGCAGATATCTATAGCTTGGGCATTATGATGTTCCAAATGCTCACTGGCGAACTTCCCCTCAAACCCAAAACTAGCTCTTTTGAAGGTTGGTCTCAGTGTCATCATTTCCAAACGCCCAAAGCATTTAATGCTGTTAAAGCAAAGCTAAATTTGCCGCAAGGATTGATGGATATAGTCAATCAATGTATGGCAAAAACAGCCGAAAAGCGGCCTATAAATGTCACCGAAATTTTGAAAACGCTCGAACGAGTCGAACGAGAATCTGCCGAACCTATCCCACTCACTACCAAAACAAATACTTCTGCCTCACAATCCAAATCACCCCTAACTGCTGAGGATGCTTGTTATCAGAGTACTTGGCCTAAAGATAAACCCAGAGCCGAAATAGTTTTTCCCCAATTGATTCACTACGAGGGGAGAGAATTAGCTACTCTGTGGATTATGCTTTCCCATGAAGAGATCGAGAAATACAAGCAGAATAAACCCCATAGTCAGTTCTTATTTATTTCTTCACCCCATCCCATGTTATTGTGGCTGACAACTTTATATCAGAGCGAACAATCCCATCGGATGCTACCTTGCTATCTAGATCTCAAAAAGCCAATTAGTGAAAAAATACTCCAAGTGCTTATCCAAAGTAGTACCTACCGATTGCTATTATTTGCCCTAGATGGTGACGAACGCTGTGTGTCTGTAGTGACGGGGAATGTTCCTCGCCAGAAAAATCAGCGATTGAAGGAGTGGAGCTTGGAAAGTCAAAATAGCCCCTCTCTACCAGGGCAAATTAGAGAGAGCAAACGCTGGCTCAAGGAAGAACTAGACGCGCTCAAACCAAGGTTAATAGATAGTCTCAAACGTCAGATTGCCAAGAAATAAGGCCAGGGGTGAGAGCAATACTTCTCGGTTAAGTCGTTAGCCGCCGATTAAAATCGGGGCTAATAATGCAAAGTCCGCCTACGCGGACTCCTAAAAGCTGCTCCTTGTCGCAACCGAACGAAAATAGCCGGATATTACGATGAAAGAATAATGAGAGCGGGGTTAAGGCTTCGTTACAATGGGAGTAATCGGTGCAGCAATCGCGCATTCAGACTTAGAGGTAGCTTCTTATGAACGGAAATATCCGGCTTGGTTCCTTATTTGGTATCCCTTTTTATGTCAACCCGTCTTGGTTTCTCATCTTGGGATTGGTGACGTGGGATTATGGTAATGGGTTGGCGAGTGGATTTCCAAGTTTAACTGGGGGTGCTCCGCTACTATTGGGGTTGGTGACAGCTTTACTGTTATTTGGCTCCGTACTCGCACATGAATTGGGACATAGTTTTGTCGCCATCAAGCAGGGGATTAAGGTAGAGTCCATTACATTGTTCCTGTTTGGCGGATTGGCTAGCTTGGAGAAGGAGTCAGACACCCCTGCTGCGGCTTTTTGGGTGGCGATCGCAGGCCCCGCTGTTAGTTTATTATTATTTGGGATCCTCACGACGATTGGGATTACTACTCAGATTACTGGCCCATTAGCGGCGATAATTGGCGTATTGGCGACGATTAATCTATCCCTGGGTTTATTCAATCTGATTCCTGGTTTACCCCTAGATGGTGGTAATATCCTCAAAGCGATCGTCTGGAAGCTAACTGGTAATCCTTATAAAGGGGTTAAAGTTGCCAGTATTGTCGGTCAAGGATTTGGTTATTTGGCGATCGCTTCGGGTCTAATTCCGCTAGTATTAGATGGCAGCACTGCTAATATCTGGAATATGGCGATCGGTTGGTTCTTGCTACAAAATGCGGGTAAATCCGCTCAGTATGCGCGGGTACAAGAACGACTTACTGGATTGACTGCGGCTGATGCAGTTACACCCAATAGTCCGATTATTGACGAAAATCTATCTTTACGTGATTTTGTCGATAAACGTACATTAGAAGCTAGCAATTGGCAGAAGTTTCTCGTTACTAATGAGCGAGGTGAATTAGTCGGCGAATTGGCACTAGATGCCCTAAAAACCGTTCGTGCCGATCGATGGTACGTTACCACGGTTCGCGATCTAATGCTACCGATCGAATCATCAACTATTATTGCAGGCGATCGCACATTGTTGCAAGCGATCGAACAATTAGAATCCAAGAAAACCACTACTCTCAGTGTCGTCAGTCAAGATGGCATCCTAATTGGACTACTAGAAAAAACAGCGGTGATTAATCTCATCCACCGCCAACCACAAGTCACACCAGCATAAGATCGTCTATAAATTAGAGTAGGGGCAATTCATGAATTGCCCCTACTCTAATTTAATTGCTACTCCCAGATCTGTAGGTTGGGTTGAGCCTCGAAACCCAAC
>JANOPX010000074.1:0-18398 GCA_031422115.1 Chamaesiphon sp. VAR_4_metabat_408
GGAATTTATCCAAAAAATTGGCAGTGGCCCCCATACAGGCAAAAGCCTAACTCGCGAGGAAGCCGCCATCGCCATGACAATGATGTTGGAGCAGACAGCTACTCCAGCTCAAATTGGTGCTTTCCTCATCGCTCACCGGATCAAACGTCCGACAGGGGCAGAATTAGCCGGGATGCTCGATGCTTATGCTGCGATCGGGCCGCAATTACAACCTGTCGCTAGTCATCCGCGATCGCCGATAATCTTTGGGATCCCCTATGATGGCAGATCTCGCACGGCACCTGTGGCACCATTAGTATCCCTCATCCTCACCGCCGCCGGAATTCCAGTTATCTTGCATGGTGCCGATCGAATGCCGACCAAATATGGCACTCCTCTGGTCGAGGTTTGGCAGGAATGGGGCATAAACTGGACTGATGTACCTTTGACCAAAATTCAAACTATCTTCGCTACAGCGGGTCTGGGCTTTGTCTACACGCCGACTCATTTTCCCACAGCAGCGGGGTTGACACCCTATCGCGATCAAATTGGCAAACGTCCACCGATCGCCACTTTAGAGCTAATGTGGTGTCCATATGCTGGGGATGCTCACCTGATATTTGGGTATGTCCATCCACCGACAGAACAGATGGCTTTAGCAGCGGCGACACTCCGCAATACACCGACTCGAATTACGACGGTGAAAGGATTGGAGGGTAGTAGTGACTTACCCCGCGATCGAACTGTAATCGTCGGCGTTCATCAGTCTGGGCAAGAGTTGGAGCGAATTTTTCTCCACCATTATGACTATGGATTGAGTAATGTCAATCCCCCACTTTTACCGATTCCAGAACTCATTGCTGGTTTTGCGATCGTACTGGCAGGAGAACCTTCAGAATTAACTGATTCGGTGTTGTGGAATGCGGGATTTTATCTCTGGCATGGTGGGATGGCGGTGGATATGTTGGCGGGGATGAAGTTGGCGCAGGAGTTGTTATCGAGTGGTGCTGTTAGTGAGCAGTTGGTGAAAATTAGAGATCTGGTTTCGACGGTGTAGGGTGTGTCATGCGTGAATACTTGTGATAAGCCAATCGGTAAATGAGAATAACTTGTGGATGGCGAATTTTTCTGGTGGGGACAGAACAAAGGAGTCTGGGGGTTCCGACCCCCAGACCCCCCGCCCACGAGGGGAGGACGCTCCCCCCTCAAACTCCCCTGCGTATGGATGGCTGGTGTGCTAGCGTAGGCTTCACATTCACTCCACTTTGGATTTTAGTTGAGAGTTATTTGTTTCACCATCAAGGTTTCAGCCACTCAGCTTGCGTTTTCTACGAGATGCTACGCTTTGACGGACTAAATTTCCTAGTCCGTGAAGACGGACTTTGCATCACTAGCCCCGATTTTAATCGGTGGCAGTTCTTAACCGTTGGCGTAGCCTGCGCCTTGCGCTTACCGTATTGGTTCTACTTGGGGTTTTCCCAAGAACCCACTTTTCGCTGACCCCTGACCCCTGACCCCTACTGTACTAATCGTAGTCGCAACAAATTCAATGTTTGGGAAGCTGACATATGTCGAATTGCTTCCCGCTCGCGATGACTTCCCAATTGGTACTTAATTCCCTCGACACTGCCATCTGGAGCAGCAATGCCGATGTATACTAAACCTACAGGCTTGGTTTCTGTACCTCCATCTGGGCCAGCAATTCCAGTAATACTCACACCCCAGTCAGTACTCAACTTCGACTTGACCCCCGCCGCCATTTGTCGAGCTACCGTCTCACTCACCGCACCCTCATTCGCCAAATCCTCAGCATTGACACCCAGGAGATCTATTTTTATTCGATTGGCATAGGAAATAATTCCACCCATGAAATAACTAGAGCTACCTGGGGTATCTGTGAGCACTCGCCCCAAACCACCACCAGTACAAGATTCGGCGACGGCTAGAGTTTGACCCTTGGCGGCTAATAGTTGCCCCACCACACTGGCTAAGGTATCCTTGTCGGTACCAAAATAGTCTGCTCCAGCTATCTGTTTGATTTCTTGGGCAATGGGTTCGATGAGGGCGTTTGCGGCTGTCTCAGTTGCCGCTTTTGCAGAAATTCGTAACCGAACTTCGCCTTTACCTGCATAAGGAGCCACAGTTGGATTTGTCGATTCAAATAGATGGGTGACTTTTTCTGCCAAGGCTGATTCGGAAATCCCAAAGAAACGGAGACTTCGACTATAGATTGTATTTTGACCGTAACCCTGGGTTTTTAAAAACGGAACGGCTGTATCCCGCCACATTCGGTGCATCTCTCTGGGTACGCCAGGAAAAGTAAAGATCGTCAATCCTTCCTGTGGCTGCCAAATCATCCCTGGAGCGGTGCCCATAATATTCGGTAGGATGTCTGCTCCTGCGGGTTGTAGTGCTTGTTTGCGGTTGCTGGGGGACATGACGCGCCCATTTGCGGTAAATTTAGCGTCGATATCGGCGATGATTTCCGCATATTCGACGAGGGGAGTCTTGAAATAACTGGCGATCGCTTCTGTAGTTAGGTCATCTGGTGTCGGCCCCAATCCACCTGTGAAGATGATGATAATCGATCGATTCGACGCTATCTCGATCGCTTGATGAATTCGATCGATATTATCCCCTACTACAGTCTGATAAAAGTGCGCTACCCCCAATGCGGCTAACTCAGTAGCTAGATATTGAGAGTTGCTATTGAGGATATCACCGAGCAATAATTCGGTACCGACGCAGATGACTTCAGCAGACATATTTTGGATTTTGGATTTTGGATTTTGGATGAAATGCCAATCTAGCTTGTGCCGCCGAGATCTAGATATTGAAACATTTTCGGACGATCGCAAAGCAGGTGAGCCAGATTACGTCAGTAACTATAGTATATATTATCGATCCACCGATCCTCTATTATAATCGCTCCCTTATCCCTCATCCCTCATCCCTGACCCCTCATTCAGCTACGTGAATTTACAGATCTAATCCTTACGAAAGTGTAGGTAAATAACCTGAATGTTAGTCACGATCGCGGATGGCACTTCAAATAACCCACTGCTATATTTAATGGGTAATTACGATCTTAATTGCTAACATGACAAGTCTTGTTATTGCAATGATATCGATTCCGCAAGGCGGAGGCTACGCCAACATCGTATTTTCTCAACATATCTAGATCTAGATCGTAATTGAGCTGAGTCAAAATATATTTACCAGCAAGCAATTGTTACCTTTGATTCATACTTAGTCTAGATTAGAGCGATCTGAATGTTGCCAGTCTAACTGTGACAAAATAACATACCCCCCGACCTATACCAAATATTAATCATGTCTATTTCAACACGTCCAAACCTCGGCCAATATAGCAGCATTGTTTGCTTCAAATCAGTTATTACTGGTATGGAAGAAGCCCTCGGCGAAAAAGCTACAGCAATTTCCCTTATCGCTGCTGGTCGTAGTCGCGGCAAAAACTTAGTTAAAGGAGCTGGATTATCCGGTTCTGCAATGGATTTGGCAACTATTGCAACTACCTTAAATGCAGCCATTGGTAGTGAGGGCACTCGCCTAACTGCTGTTGACAAAATCGTTGAAGACGGTGGGCTAATCAAGGCTTATTGTTCTGAGACTGTTTGTTCTGCTGGAGAAGAAATGGGTTCTACTCGGAAATGTACTTTTACAATGGGTGCAGTCTGGGGTGCGATCGAAGAAATCACTGGTAAAAAGCTCCGTGGCGTACATACTGATTCTGTATTGCGTGGTGGTACTCACGACGTATTTGAATTCACCGTTGTTGAATAGTTTTAATTTCAATTTATTCTCATTTAACTCCAATTAATTATCATAGGAAAATCATGGGTGTCAGTACAATCGGTGGAATTTTACAAAATTTTGTATCGGGAACTGAGAATGTTCAAGGGGCTGCATTAGTATCTCCAGATGGGTTGCCATTAGCTTCAGTTTTACCTGGTGCAATGGATGAAGAACGGACTTCGGCGATGTCCGCAGCAATGCTTTCATTGGGCGAACGTATCGGACAAGAATTGGCACGGGGTAATGTCGAGCGGATCTTTGTGGAAGGCGATAATGGCTATGGAGTGTTGGTAGGTTGTGGCGATGATGCAGTCTTACTCGTCTTGGCAAGTCCCGCCGCAAAACAAGGGATGTTGATGCTGGATATCAAACGCACTGTCGCCGAAATTAAATCTGCACTCAACTAAAAATCGACAGTCAGAAACTACTAAGATCGATGATTTGAATATTAGTAGACAATGAATGGTTTCTGCTGACTTCAAACAATTTTAGACTAAGTTATCGTAGCCAATCGATGGCGGGATAACTTAGTCTATTAGTATTGATTATTTTATCGATCGCTTGTAAAAATATAGAGGTTGAAATGACCCTGACCGGATATTTATCAGAATATTCTTTGGCAGAAGTGCTGAATTTTGTTCATCAAGGAAATCGAACTGGCTTACTATCTATTTCTACCGATATTCCTCCAGTCGAGCCGCCAACAAATCCCCACTATCTATGGTTTCAAACTGGCCGAATTATGGCTGTTTCAACTAGCATGGATGGGCAAGGATTGCTCAAAGCAATCTCCCAACGCAAACTGGTTCCTGAAGAACAAATCGAACAACTCCGAACACAAGTCCACAAGCTTCATCAACCACTGGGACTGCATCTTAAATCTCGGAGTCTATTAACGGCCGAACAGCTTAAATTATTATTTAATTCCCAAGCGACCGCAGTTGTTTGTAAACTATTTGAATTAAGTAACGCTCGCTTTCATTTCGACCCTTGTATCTTACCTTACAATGCTGAAATGACAGGTATTAGTATGCAAGCTCAAGAGATTGGTCTATTGGGATTAAGAGTATTGCCAGATTGGACTAGTTTGAGCGAGAAATTACCCAGCCCTCAATATGCACTTCAGCGATTGTCACTGGAAGAACCTACCTTCAGACTCGATCGACATGAATTGCAATTGTGGAAATTGGCAGATGGCGAAACTTCACTCGACAAGCTAACGACACCAATGAGTATGTCGATCGAAGCTTTACAAAAAACTGCCTATCGATTGATTATATTTGGCTTGGTACAAGAGATTCCGGTCGAGGTAGTGCAACCACCAATCGATCCAAATATGGTGGTACCCGAATTAGTGCCGATTCGCGAAGTAAAGAATACGGTATCGACTTCATTTCTTGGTAATTTAATGGGTTTCTTAAAAAGAAAAGGGTGAGAGATTATGGAAATAATGAATCTAGTGGTTACGGGTACGGTTGGTGCGGGTAAAAGTACATTTATTCGTTCGGCAAGTGAGATTGAGGTCGTCAATACCGATCGCATGGCAACTGATGAAGTTGCCGATATGAAGCAAAATACCACTGTCTCGATGGACTTTGGTACACTGCAATTTGGCGAGGGAATGGCATTACATATCTATGGTACTCCCGGTCAAACTCGCTTTGATTTCATGTGGGAAATTTTGATCGAACGAGCGAATGCTTATATCCTATTAATTGCCGCCCATCGTCCGAGTGAATTTCATCACGCACGACGCATCATGAATTTCATGAATCAACGGATGCAGATTCCGATGATTATTGGGATTACTCATTGTGATTGTGAAGGTGCCTGGAGTAGTGAAAATATTGCTCTAGCTTTGGGTTATCAAGATCCTAGTCATTGCCCCCCGATGGTAGAGGTAAATGCCGATGAAGAAGAATCAGTCGTAGCCGCACTAATTGCCCTCGTGCAACATTGTCTGGAAACCTCTGATTCAGCGGTATTAGTCGGTGAATAAGTAATCAGGGCATTGCTGAATCTGGGTACGATCCCAAAGCTTTCATTTTGCCACCTTTAATCCTTGCCCTCACCCCGCCCTCGCCTGTGGCTCTGGCTCCCCTCTCCCAAGCTTGGGAGCGTCGTGTATACACAAGTTATTTGAGTTGTTGCGAAGGTTGTTTACCCCACCCCAGCCCTCCCCTTGTAAAGGGGAGGGAGCGAAGCCCCCCCTTTCCAAGGGGGGGTTGGGGGGGTAAACCCATCAAAACTAAACTCTAGCCGACTTGTGTATACACGGTAGAAGCTTGGGAGAGGGGTTGGGGGTGAGGGCAAGGGTTTATCGACACTACACCCTCGTAGTCAAATTATTTTAGCTCAATCTCTATCCCCCAATCCCTGATAAAATGAGTCAGCTAGTGGAGGATAAGACCCTGAGTACGCGAGTTATCATATTACGGCACGGACAAAGTACATTCAATAGTCAAGGGCGCATCCAAGGGCGCAGCGATGGCTCAGTCCTGACAGAGAAAGGTCGAGAAGATGCCCAAACTACGGGCAAAGCATTTCTAGGTCTAAAGTTCGATAAAGTCTACTGTAGCCCCTTGCAGCGGGCGCAGCAGACAGCCGCCGCAGTCTTATCTTGTCTGGAATCAGACTATGACTTGCAGCCAGACGATCGATTGTTGGAGATCGATCTTCCCCTGTGGGAAAATATGCTCAACAGCGAAGTCAGCGAGAAATATGCAGCGGAATATCGAGCGTGGAAAGAACATCCCCATGAATTGAAGATGCTCCTTCCCCAACCGGATGGCAGCCAAAAAGAACATTTTCCAGTTTTAGCTCTATATGCTCAAGCTACCCAATTCTGGAGCGAAATCTTACCACAACATTTAGGTAAAACAATTCTAATTGTCGCCCACAATGGAATCAACCGCGCCTTGATTAGTACTGCATTGGGGATTTCGGCCGATCGATATCATAGCGTTCAACAGTCCAATTGTGGCGTTACCGTGCTGAATTTTAGCGGCGGTTGGGGCGAGAGCGTGCAATTGGAATCTCTCAATCAAACCAGTCATTTGGGGCAAAATCTACCTACATTGCGTCCCAATCATCATGGCACTCGGCTACTATTGATTCGTCATGGTGAAACTGATTGGAACCGCGCGGGCAGATTTCAAGGGCAAATTGATGTCCCGCTCAACGATAATGGACGCAATCAGGGCAGTCTAGCCGCTGAATTTTTAAAAACCGTACCGATCGAGTTTGGTTTTACTAGCACCATGTTACGCCCAAAAGAGACCGCCCAAATCATCCTCAAATATCATCCTCAAGTAACATTGGCTGAAGATGCTGACTTGCGTGAAATCAGTCATGGATTATGGGAAGGGAAATTTGAATCTGACATCGAGGCTGAATATCCAGGGGAACTAGAACGCTGGCGTGACGAGCCAGAACACGTTCAAATGCCCGAAGGTGAGAATCTTGAGGGTGTCTCAACTCGTGCTGTTGCAGCTTGGCAAAAGTTGCTCGCACAGGTGGGTAATAGTAACCAGGTTGGTATTGTTGTCGCTCACGATGCGACGAATAAAGTCCTGCTCTGCCATTTACTCGGACTTGGTTTAGCCGACTTTTGGAAGATCAAACAGGGCAATGGTGCGGTGACAGTAATTGACTATCCTAATGGAATTGAGGGTCAACCAGTCATTCAAGCACTAAATATTACCAGTCATCTTTCGGGTGGTATTCTCGACAAAACTGCGGCGGGCGCACTTTAAATAAGTCGTAAGCGTTGCCCTGAGCCTGTCGTTCGCACCTAAACAGCTCCGCATGTAAATCCCCTCCTAGGAGGCTACCGTGTATACACAAGTAGGTTGAGTTGCTGCGTAGTCTTTTTACCCCACCCCAGCCCTCCCCTTGGAAAGGGGAGGGAGTTAAAGCCCCCCTTTCCAAGGGGGGTTGGGGGGGTAAACCACTTATAACTGAATTCTAGCCGACTTGTGTATACACGGGAGCCTAGGAGGCGATTTACACGCGAAAGTTAATAGATAAATAGATTTTTCAAACACCCTTAACAGAGGTAGGGATTTAAACCCCTGCATTTGGTTAATGCTGACAAATTGCCGATTTCTCAGAGAAATTGGCAATCTGACTCTGAGCGAATAAAGGAGCGAGTCGAAGCAATCGCGGAATCGTACCGCTGTTGTAAACGCGAAATTCACTAGTTACCGTAGCCTTGTCGTCTCGTACCGCTTGATTTATCACTACCGAACCATCAGAATCGGAAATGGAGCGATGGAAGGTACCACGAGGAATTCGCAGGATCTCTCGATCGCATTCTAACCTAACAACGTGAAACGGTTGACTCCAAGCGAAATTCACCAAATAAAATGTCCTACCACCCGATACAGCCAGGAGATTATCCTCTTGATGCGGATGGAGATAAAATTGCCAGTCACCTTCAGCACTATTCGGGGGACTAGTAGCTGCACCTTGATGAGCCACCAAGTCGCGAACATTAGAATTGGGCACAGTAATATCAAAAAAGCGCACGCTGGGAGTGTCGCGAAACTTCTTGTATGTCAGCAGTTCAAACATTATCGCGCCTCACAGAAATGTTAGTTTAATTGTCAGTGTCCCACACCTTACTTATGTCTGGCGATCGCCGCTATAGATTAGATCGATCTCTAGTATCTTTGACGAAGTATCGATCGATATAGTTGCCTGCAATTTTTGGTAACATTAGATACACAATTGGCAAAAATAGTCGATCGCCAAGAGTAGCTACATATTTATACTACCCCCTCAGTCTTGAGATTCAACATTGAACCAACTTATTACTTATTACTTATTACTTATTACTTAATCAACCTAACGCAGCTTGCGATACTGGAGCTGAAGCGCGTCTGCTGCAACATGCAGTTCGGTATTATTGTCGATCGGGATAATTTGTGGACGTTGGGATTCGACGATCGGTTTATCTTGGTCGAAGATTTTCATGGTGCGATTGAATGCGTCTTTATCTGCCCATTTACCTCGGAAAAAAGTTCGATAATTAATCCATTTGCTAATAGTAGTTTGGTCGCCCGTCGGGACATGTGCCACCCAGATAATAAGTTTCCCAAAGGGAAGATTTACCTCCAGAAAAGTTAGATTTGGTAGATGAAATCCCGTACGAGTCTGAATATCCGGTTGTTCTTTTTTTGCCAATAAACCCCATAATCCCTTGGGTGGATTTGCCTTGAGCATTACTGTCGCACTCGCACCACCAGCATAATTCTCCATCACCAAATTCCCTACTTCTGGCGCATCAGGATTACCAAAAGCTTTACCATGCACAAAGGGTGCGTGAGCAAAATCCAGCACATTTTCCAATACCCGCTCGTAATTAGCATTCCAATGACAGTCGCCCTGAATCGATCGAAGACTGGCATCGCCAAACTGCGCGACGAATGGTATCGGCACGCTAGTTTCCATGCCTTCCTCGCCCAAATATAGCCAAATCCAGCCATACTCTTCGCGGCAGGGATAGGTAGTCATTTTGGCTTGACTGGGAATCTTGGCTGGAGCTAGCTGGGAAGGAATTTTGACACAGGTACCATCAGCTTGATAATGCCACCCATGATAGGGGCAAACAATGCAATCGTCCACGACAGAACCCTTCGCTAGAGCTGCACCCCGATGGATACAGGTATCATCCATCGCCCGAACTTTACCATCACTCGTCCGAAATAATACTAACTCTCGATCGAGTATTTTCAACGCTTTGGGTCGATCGACAATCTCGCTGCTAAACTCAACAGCGTACCAATAGTTGCTTGGCATGATGATTTTACTGAGCTATTGTGGGGGACTAGGGGACTAGGGGACGGGGGGACGGGGGGAAAGAAATATATAGGCTAATTTCCTTTAGGACTAGTTCCAATGCTTTGCTACATTACTATGATGCCAGAGTATCGTCGATCGTGCCAAGATCGAGTATGTAAGCATCTCTTTTTAGCTCCAAAATCATCTGTGGCGGCTTTCAACCTGCATCCTTTGCGCTCCAACCTAACAACGATCGTGAAACACCAAAGAACCTTTGCGTTCTCCGCGTTAAAATAAACACACTAGCTAAAATCAAAATATTCTCAGTTTACTATCCACTACTCACTATCTACTACTCACGGATTTATGTCAGAATCATCGCCGCTTGTTCCTGGTAATGTATTAGGCAACCGTTATGAGATTATTCAAGAATTAGGGCGGGGTGGATTTGGTCGGACATATTTGAGTATCGATCGCAATAAATATGGCGAAAAATGTGTCTTGAAAGAGTTCGCACCTCAAGTTAAGGGAGATGCAGAACTCAAAAAAGCCAAAGAGTTGTTTGAACGGGAAGCTGGCGTATTATATAAGCTCGATCATCAGCAGATCCCCAGATTTCGAGAGCTATTCAGAGTTAGTAATTCTCAGATTGAATCATTGTTTTTAGTTCAAGATTATGTTGAAGGGGAAACCTATCTCAAGCTACTAAACGACAGGTTAAATCAGGGACGAGTATTTAGTGAATCAGAGATTATTCAATTTCTATCACAGCTATTACCAATTCTGGAATATATCCACTCATTAGGCGTGATTCATCGCGATATCTCCCCAGATAATGTCATGTATCGCCATAGCGACAGGCTGCCAGTACTGATTGATTTTGGTGGTGTCAAAGAAATCGCCGTGACAGCTATTTCTCGCTATAGCAGAGCCAAAGTAGAGACACGTATCGGCAAACAAGGCTACGCCCCAGAAGAACAAATGATGCGGGGAAAAGTATCCCCATCGAGCGATCTTTATGCAGTAGCGACTACTTGCCTAGCTCTGATGATTGGCAAAGAACCGGGGGCGATTTATAGCCCAGCCGACGGTATTTGGGAGTGGCGAAAATATCTCAATCTCAGCCCCGAATTTGGTAATATACTCGATCGATTGCTCCAGCACAATCCTCAACATCGGTATCAATCAGCACGAGAAGTTTTAAATATCCTCCCCACTCATCCCCTCCCCTTCACACCAGCAGCTCAACCAAATCTCCCGCAAAATCAGCAGTACAATCAAATCGCGCACCCCCAAGTCTCCCAACTGCCAACCCTCCAAATTAGCCCCAAAGCAAATCCGAGTGGAGCAATGGTAACAATTCTGAGCCAAAATCCCCAGGAGTGGAAAAAACCCGCCTTGCAAGTCACCAAGGTGATAACCAAACTTTTTATCGTCTGTGTGGGGGGTAGCGTCGTCATCAACTGGGTGAAATCGATCGATCCAGTCAAAGTAGTCCAAGATCGAATTAATGGTGTCACAGCAGGCATTCCCAACCCATTTGACTCTCTACCGCCTATTCTCCAACCAAAACCATCCGTAGCCCAACGTCAACAAGATCTAAACAAAAGACTGCAAAAACTCAACATCCCCGCAGGAAAATTCTACCGTCAAGTCGATCGAGCATTCTACATCAAGCATCCAGAATTAAATCGACGACCATTAACTAGTAAACCTGAAGACGAGAGATTTCGGCAAGAATGGCAAGATATCGCCGTTGAATTGTTGGATAAACAAAGTCGATAAGATACAAGAAACCCGACTTTTTTAAAAAAGTCGGGTTTCTGGCTTAACCGATATGACGATTGAGATCCAATCTATTCATCACCAGGTTCCTCATCATCGTCTTCTACATCCTCTTCTGCTTGCTTGAGGCTATTTGCCGACACCGGAGTACCAGTATTGAGTTTATCCAGCACTTGCTGTTGGACTTTCGCGCCAAACTCAGGATTTTCTTCGACGTATTTGACAGTATTATCGCGCCCTTGAGCGAGATTATTACCCTCGTAACTGTACCAAGCACCACGCCGCAAGATTACTCCAGTTTCCTCGGCGAGATCTACCAGACAACCAACAGTTGAAATCCCCTTTCCAAAGATAATGTCAAACTCAGCAATGCGGAAAGGTGGTGCGACTTTATTTTTAGCTACCTTAACTTTGACGCGATTACCATACTCCCCATCATTGGCTCGTTTGAGCGTCTGAATCCGGCGAATATCCAGTCGTACCGAAGCATAGAATTTTAATGCTGTACCACCAGTAGTGGTTTCGGGGCTACCATAGGTAATGCCGATTTTTTGACGCAATTGGTTGATAAAAATCACCGTACAGCCAGACTTGGAAATACTCCCAGTGATTTTCCGTAGAGCTTGACTCATCAATCTCGCTTGCAAACCCATGTGAGAGTCACCCATATCGCCCTCGATTTCCGCACGGGGTACCAATGCAGCAACCGAGTCAATTACCACGATATCAACAGCAGCCGAGCGAACTAATTGATCGACGATTTCCAAGGCTGCTTCCCCAGAATCGGGTTGGGAAACAAGCAGATTGTTGATGTCTACACCCAATGCGGCAGAATAGGTAGGATCGAGTGCGTGCTCTGCATCGACAAATGCTGCAACTCCACCTGCTTTTTGGATTTCCGAAATAGCGTGAAGGGCGAGGGTAGTTTTACCCGAACTTTCTGGGCCATAAATTTCGATGACTCTTCCTTTGGGCAAGCCTCCACCCAGGGCAATATCTAGAGTCATCGCTCCGCTGGAGATGGTTTCTACCCGCATCCGAGTAGCATCACCCAGTCGCATGATTGCCCCTTTGCCGAAGGATTTTTCGATCTGATTCAGGACTAAATTGAGGGCTTTTTGTCGATCTGGGCTGTTTGTGATTTGGGTTGCCATTAATGCCTCTATAAATGCGGGGAAATGAAGTCTAAACTCGCTCTAGTCTAACGCCCAATAGTTTGGTGCATAGGTACTATTTTACACTCGATCGAGCCTAAAAGTCAAAGGTTGACGGAACTAATTTTAGAGTACCCAATTCTGAGGGGTCAGGGGTCAGGGGTCAGGGGTCAGGGGTCAGGGGTCAGGGGCTAAACTGGTAATCGCCAAGGGTACGCCCATGAATATCCCTCATCCCTCATCCCTGACCCCTGACCCCTGTTTCTTCGAGAAAGTTAATATTTTTCGTTACGATTTGTAAAAGAGATCTAAAATAAAGTGTATATAACAATTTTATATTTAGAATCCATGTCACAATCGCAACCATCAGAGCAGGAATTGCTCCAGAATATCCTCCAGCCATTGCTTACAGACTTTCAATACTGGTTCGATCGATCGATCGAATTGCTCGAACGCGAACGGATCTCTTTTCTCGCCCCTACCGCTCAATCAGAACTATTAGGTCGAGTTCAGCACGCCCGACAAGAGGTCAAAGTCGCTCAAATGCTCTTCCAGGCTACAGGACAGCAAGTCGGCATCGAACCCCATCAGATGCTCGTATGGCACAAATTGGTGAGCGAATGTTGGCAGGTATCGATGCAGTTTCGACAGTCACAACAGACTAAAATAGAGTAATCGCCAACAGCAATTTATAAATATTTCTCATAAAACAAAATAATTTCGGCTCCCAGTTCCTCAGTCCCTTTTCTCCACCTCCCCCTTTGCTTAAAACAGTGCCATGTTGCAAATAATTTATCTTATCGCTTTTACCGTGCTAGCATTCCTGGCGATCGGCAATCTCATTCGTAGTTTAATTGGATTTAGCATGGAAGCCGCACAGCCATCCAGAGCGATGGCAAATCGGAATTATGGATACAATTACCGAGCGGGTGCAATTCCTCACCCTGAATTGATCGACGATCTGGGTAATGTGACTAATGAACCATTGCTCATCATGAAATCAATTAGTGTTGAGGATGCTCGTGCTAGATTGGATGCACTGTATCACGATTCTCCCAGCCCTGCTGAAGGTGAGAATTCGTAAGTTCACGATTCCCCAAATGCCCATCACTCATCGCAAACTAGCTTACTTCCTCGCACTGACGCTCGCGCTCGGTTTATCAGCCTGTCGCCTTTCTCCACCTCCAGGCGGCGATACAACAGGTAATATCAATTTACTGATGGGGAATCCGTCTCAAGCCACTCATTCCCCTAGTAACTCTGAAAATTACCTGATTTCTCGTCCCCAATACGCACTCTCATATTCCAAAAATAAGGGCATACCCAATTGGGTATCGTGGGAACTCAATGCTGCTTGGATAGGTACTACCGAGCGTGCTGATAGTTTTTCGCCAGATGATGAACTACCTGCTGGATGGGCGCGAGTCAAGCCATCAGATTATACAGGGAGTGGATTCGATCGCGGTCATGTGGCAAACTCTGCCGATCGCAGTCGATCGCCCGAAGATAATGTTCCCACATTTTTGATGACAAATATCATCCCCCAAGCCCCAGATAATAATCGGGGTGTCTGGGTGGAGCTAGAAAATTACTCCCGTCAACTAGCCAAATCTGGCAAACAGTTATTTATTGTCTCTGGTGGCTACGGACAAGGGGGAATTGGGAGTAAGGGTCTAAAAGCCACTGTAGGGAAAGGAAAGGTCATCGTACCTGCCGTCACATGGAAAGTGATTTTGGTACTGGACAAGCCCAATTCTGGCGTGGCTGGAGTGACGAAAAATACCCGGACGATCGCGGTGATTATTCCCAACAAGCAAGGCGTGCTCAATGATAATTGGCAGAAGTATGTAGTTTCAGTGCAGGAAGTCGAAAAGCTGACTGGGTATAAGTTTTTCACTAATGTACCAAGTGAGATTAGGGCTGCGATCGATAAAAAGATCGATCGACCTAATTAATTTTTATACTAATGTTATCGCAAGCAGGGATGGACATTCGAGTTCTAGTAACATCTAAAGCTAGTTAGTATTGAAGATTGGCTCGTTTAGGTTTCAATAAAAAAGTTGATTAAAATATTCTCAACGAGAACTAGTTCGTCTACGGTACCAAGTAGCAGTACCAATTAGCATTCCTACTAAAGCCAGTGAGACTAACATCGGCAAAACATCACCCTGTTTGAGTGCATTTAAACCCGCACCCATCATCACAAATGGTAAGATACCAGGTACGGTTCCGAGTAAGGTGCCAAATAGATAATCACGAAATTTAATCGAAGTTAATCCAGCGGTAAAATTAACAATCCCATAGGGAATTAATGGTAATAATCTAATGGCAAACATATAAAAGAATCCACCACCCTGCATTTCTTTGTCGATCGATTGCCACTTTTTAGCCAACTTTTTTTCGACAAATTTACGGCCGATCGTTCTACTAAACCAAAAAGAGATTACCGCCGCCAAAACAGCCGCGATACTCGTCCATAGTGTCCCCCATGCGGCTCCAAAAATTGCGCCACCAGTGAGATTTAATGGTGTAGAGGGTAAGATGCAGAGAGTGGCGATCGCATATACCAGAATATAAATAATCGGTGCCCACATTCCCATCTGTTGCAGCCATACTTGCAACTGTTGTCGATCGATTCCACCGAGTAAAACCACCCCAACTACTGTAGCAATTATACAAAATAAGAACAGCGCAATGATGGTCGTTTTGGACTTCATCGATACTAAACTTTAACTAGAGAATTGGTTCTAATTTGTTCGACTAGCTCGCTGAGATTATCTCGATCGAGTCGATAGCTCAATGGATGACCGATTAGTCGCGCACTGCTGTAAAATAGAGTTTCAATCTCGATTAGACCATTCTCTCTGAGTGTTTTACCAGTTGAGATCAGATCGACGATGGCTTCTGACATGCCGACGATCGGCCCCAATTCTACCGAACCCGAAAGTGGTACAATTTCGATCGGTAAATCGATGCGATCGAAATGTTCTCGCGCACAATTGACAAACTTAGAAGCTACTCTACCATGTGGTGGTAAATCCAAACTGCTGCGATAAGGGCTATCCTCTTTCACCGCCACCGAAAGACGACAAGTACCAAAACCAAGATCGATCAAATGAGCCACTTGCGGCGTTTTTTCCCGCAGCACATCATAACCGACAATACCTAATTGCGCCTGTCCATATTCTACATATACAGGAACATCATGATTGCGAACTAGTAAAGCTTTGGCACGATTGGTAGGATCTGTGATTTGGAGTTGACGATTGTTATCATCCAAAAAAGCACTAAAATCTAAACCAACAGACTGCAAAAGCCGAATACAATCTTTTAATAAACCACCTTTTGGTAAAGCTACAGTAATCATTGGGGAGTGGGGAGTTGGGAGTTAGGAGTTGGGGATGGGGAGTTGGGGGTGGGGAGTTGGGTGTTGGGTGTGGGGTTTGTAGGGGCGGGTGTCTTGTCGTTTTTTTATGCGGGGGGAACCCACTCGCCGTAAAAACGCCGCTTTATGAAATCAATGACGATTCTACTAGGGATTCGTTCAAAACCCGCCCTCCTCACTAGCAATATAGGCAGTCAAAGACTATATTCATCCAGACTGATTTTAATCCAAAATTGATTTTAGTTAGCCGCACCTAAATTTCGATGTTGCTGTTGATGTTGGATGCGCTCGATACTACCGAGGGGAATAGAATCGATGAGTTTGCGCGTGTAGCTGGTTTGTGGCGATCGATAGATAGTGTGAGCGGAATCAATCTCCTCAATCCTACCTTGATTCATCACCATAATTCGATCGCTCATAAATTTGACGACGCTCAAATCGTGAGAGATGAAGATATACGTGAGATTAAACTCAGCTTGTAGCTCTTTGAGTAGATTTAGTACTTGCGCCTGTACAGAGACATCCAGAGCCGATACAGACTCATCACAGATGATAAACTGAGGATTGAGGGCGAGAGCGCGAGCGATACAGACTCGCTGACGTTGACCCCCGGAGAGTTGGTGGGGGTAAGATTTGAGATAGTCTAGGCTCAATCCCACTCTTGTTAATAAATATTCAGTACGCTCTAGATGCTGGGGGTTATTTTTGGCTGCACTATTAACTATCTCCTGTTTGAGAATAGATCTAATTAGATTGGATGGAATCAAGCTGGCAAGAGCGAGTAAGTGTTGTACTTGTTGGGGGATGCTTTTTGGTGATTGATGGATGAGTAATGGTTCCATAATCAGATCCTGAATATTCATCCGAGGATTGAGAGAGCTGAAGGGATTTTGGAAGACAATTTGGAGATTGCGCCGCAGAACTTGCATCGCTTCGCCTTGGAGCTTGGTAATATCTCGCCCTTGAAATTCGATCGATCCCGATTGGGCTTCGATTAGTCTTAAAATCGTTCGCGCTAAGGTACTTTTTCCACAGCCAGATTCGCCTACCAAACCTAGAGTTTCGCCATGATATACATCAAAGGAAATATCATTCACAGCCCAAGTATACTGCTCTTTATCTTTCCCAAACATTCCTTGGGCGGGAAACCCAACTTTTAAATTCCGCACTGATAGGATTGGAGCCGATCTATTATTAATATTTGGTAGTTCTGCTTCTTTATATTGCGGTACGCTTCCACCTGTCGATCCTGCTGGCAAAGGCTTTTCGATAATCTCGATGCTACCATCTGCAAGTCTTCTCTCTTCCATGAAATCCTTAATCGTCGGGAGAATCTTCTCTTCTCGATCGAGTCTAGGGCGACAAGCGAGTAGACTCTTGGTATAAGGATGTTCTGGATTTTGAAACAGTTCTAAAATCGGTCTGCATTCAACTATTTTTCCCTTATACATCACCGCCACCACATCAGCGATTTCGGCAATAATGCCCAAGTCATGGGTAATGAAAATCATCGCCATATCTCGACTATCGCGCAACTCTTGGAGCAGTTCTAAAATCGTCGCTTGAACTGTGACATCTAGAGCAGTAGTTGGTTCATCTGCAATTAACAAAGTAGGGTTGCAAGAAATCGCCATTGCGATCGTCACCCGTTGCAATTGTCCACCTGATAGTTGGTGCGGATAACGTTCTAACCAGCTTGATTTTTGCTGATTGATAGCAATGTTTAGATCGCGATCGTTAATTTGCTCATCTTCCCCATCTATCCCCGCAAGAGTTTTTAAATACTGCTCCCGCAACGTATCATCACTCGGTAATAACTTAACTTCCTGAAGTAAATAAATAGCCTTGCGCCTTGCCTCAGCCGGAGACACCGACTGATGTTGTAAAATAGCTTCGGTGAGCTGATAACCGATCGTAAATACCGGATTGAGCGAACTCATCGGCTCCTGAAATACCATCGCGATTCGATCGCCCCGATAGCTAGCGAGTGCCGATCGGGGTAAACTCAGTAAATCGATCGGTTCTTGTTGAGTCGAGTAATCATCATGCCCTTCAAACAACACCTTACCCTCTGTCACCCTACCTGGATTGGGCAATAATCCCATCACCGCCAAAGAAGTCATCGATTTACCCGAACCCGATTCACCCACAATTCCCAAAGTTTGCCCTCGCTGCAAACTAAAGGAAATTCCATCCACTACTGGTTGTTTGACACCAGGAAATTCTACCCGCAAATTCCGAACATCCAGCACAGGATAGCTTTGGTGCAACTTTTCTGAAGTAGAATCGGTCATAAATAAAGGAAGAATGAATTAAGGGCAATCCAACTGACTTGAGTATTTACCCATTATGACACTACCCGTTTGATTGCCGCAGTCTAGATGATTTTGGATTTTGGATTTTGGATTTTGGATTGGGAAAACCTCTGGGTTCCTTGGTTCTCTTCCCCTAGTCCCCCAGTCCCCCCGTCCCCCAGTCCCCCCGTCCCCCCGTCC
>JANOPX010000075.1:0-3473 GCA_031422115.1 Chamaesiphon sp. VAR_4_metabat_408
TTGCTGCTATCGCTGAACAATTCAAGCTGCTTTAGCCCAAGCAGCAAAAAACCGAATAGGGTCACAATAAAGAATAGATTCAATGCGAAGACGATTCGCACAGCCCAACGCAGCCGCCGCTCTAAGGCTGTTAATTTTAATGGCTGTCTGTAATGTCTTCTGACCAGCTCTGCGACAAACCCTAAAGGCAGCGTCAGCAGCATCGTCAACAGCGAGATCCCCACAACTGGCAACAGAATCCGGCTGTTTTCCCACAGCCCGACGCGCTGAAAAACCATTATCGGAAATGGCAAAATTATCTGCATCCGTCCGTTTTGGTCTGGCTTAAAAATCACAGAGTCTTGACCATTGATGTCCCGAAACGTCATCGGAGCAACTTCGCGCCAGCGTTTGGGCTTGCCGTTCGTATCGTTCATTGCACCAAGCATCTCGCCGATCGAAATTGTGTCGTCCTCATTTGCGGAGACAGTGGCTTCTCCTAGTAAGGCTAACGATTTAAGTAGCGATTCGCTGCGGCGGCTCATCATATAATTACCGCTTACTGCATTCGCGTCATTTTTCGCACTGTCGAGCGTTGGTGCGTTGAAAGGTGGTGCTGGAAAATAACGACCGAGAAACGCATCCCAGAGCATCGTGCGCGGGTCAGTGCCCCCACGCCCTGCACTATTATACGAGACGAAAATTCCTACACCCACGTCTGTGAGCAATTCCAAACCGCTGTGAAAATAGACGGTATCGCCGCCATGTCCGATGATGTGCTGTCCGTTGCGCGATTCTTCAAAAAAGCCATAAGCCATCGCGTTTGCGGCTGGATCTAACCCGAAAGCGCGACTGTGCATTAAGCGCGTCGTTTCCGGTTTGAGGATTTGCGCTGCGCCCAATCGCCCTTCCTGCAAATGTGCGAGCATAAATTTGGACATATCGGCGGCAGAACTGGTCAAACTTCCGGCGGGAAATGCACCGACTGTTTCAAACTTTTTCGGTTCATCAGATGCCAGCACATAACCGTTTGACATCAGCGGCACGAGTTCCGGCGGCAGCGGCTGGGCAAAAGTCGAATGAGTCATGCCCAGCGGTTTGAATATATTTTGTCGAATGTAATCGTTAAAAGGTTGTCCAGATACGCGCTCGACGACGTATCCTGCCAGTGCCGCGCCATAATTTGAATAAGCTGGGGTGGTTCCTGGCGCAAAGATCCGGTTCGGGATGTGCGTTTTGAGGTAATTTCCAAGATTCGGGGTACGCTTATCGGCGATGAAAAGATCTTTCAACCGATCTTCAAATCCGGCGGTGTGCGTCAAGATATTTTTTAGGGAGATTGGCTGTCCGAATGCTGCTGGTATTTTGAAATCGAGATATTCATTAACATCTTTACCAAGGTCGAGTTTGCCCTGTTCGACGAGCTGCATCACCGCCGTCCAGGTGAAAAGTTTGGAAACCGAGCCGGGACGAAACAAGGTTTCTGCCGTGACGGGCTGTTTCTGCTTCACGTCGGCGTAACCATAGCCTTTGGTAAAAAGCTGTTTTCCGTCTTTGACAACGGCGACAGTCGCGCCCGCTATATCTTCCTGATCGAGCTGGAGCGGTACGATGCCGTCGAGAAAAGTCTCTACATCCACTGCTGTTAGCTCATGGACGGTGGTTAACGGCTTGGTTGCGATGTCTGTCGGTGCAGACATCGCGGGTGAAACTTGTCCGAACGCGATTGATAAAAACATCACGCCGAGAATTATTAAAGCCGCAAATTTTTTCATAAGTTTCGGTTTTGGGCATATAAATATTTTGTCTACCTTCGGAACAATCGGGTAAAATTTGAGAGACACAAATTTTCTAGATACGAAGAGGAAAGTTTATGGAAAACTCAATAGAGCAGAGATTAAGCCAAGTAGAAGCGGCTATCCGTGAACTACAGCAGCAAAAAGCTTCTTCCGAGCTAAATTGGCTCAAAGAAATTACTGGTTCTTTTGCCGACGATCCGATTTTTGATGAGGTAATGGCTTATGGGCGGGAAATCAGACAAGCAGATCGACCTACCGATAAAGAATCTGACCTATGAGATATTTGTTGGATACTGACCACTTGAGCGTCTTGCAAAAATCTAGAGGGCAGGATTATGAAAAATTATCAAATCGGATGGAAAGATTGCCTATCTCCGAATTTGCAATCTCAATTGTAACTGTTCATGAGCAGTTTCTTGGTAGTAACGTCTACATTAGCCGCTCTCAAAGTCCTACAGATCTTGTGAGAGGCTATGAATTCATGAATAAGCTGGTGAGAAGTTTCAAGGTAATTCCGGTGATTGAGTTTGATAATTTAGCTGCCACTACATTTGAGAACTTTAAATCTCGTAAAATTAAGTTAGCTACAATGGATTTGAGAATTGCAGCAATCGCAATGTCCAAACAGCTTGTCTTACTGACTCGTAATCACAAAGATTTTGTTAAGGTTCCAGGGCTTATCATAGAAGATTGGACAGCTTCATAGCCAAACTCCCGAATTATTTCAACTAAATCGATCGATAAATTTTCGTTAGAGTACAGACTAGCCATTTGAGATATCATCCTCATCATGAGAAACGATCGTGCGATCGATCTCTTCCTTGTGGCTAGCATAGTAATCTCTAATAGCCGCTAAATCGAAATGAGTGAGGCTCGGAAAGTTTCGGAGCAGTTCTACATCATCAGCTCCTTGATGCTGTAAGGAGATAATCGTCCAAACGGGAATCCGAGTGTTCCGAATTCGAGCATAACCACCGCAGACCCCCTCAGTTTTTTGGATATTTCTAGTATTTAATTGTCTTTGCAGGAGAGTATAGTCTTCTGGGGGCAAGGCTTCAATGACTTGAACTAACGATTCCACTAATTTTGCGTTCATGGCTATTGTTATCTAGAGTACTTTTGCAGCCGTTTCGATCTTTTCTCGCCATGCCGCCAGAAACTTTTTTTAGCCCTGAATAGCCAACCAAAACTAAATATGGGTGTCTAAATTGCCTGAATCCATTCTTTGACTTGATATTCTGTCCAGATTTTATTCACCCAATAAGGATCGGCTTCAATTAAGTCTCGTACTTGCTGTTCGCTGGTGGCTTCATAAATACCAAAAACTTTAGTCAGATCTTGAGTGGGACCGATCGTTACCAAGATCCCATCGGCTTTTTGCTGTGCCAATCCAGCCAGATGTGCCTCACGATAAGGTGCGCGTTTATTCACTACGTCTTCGCAATAACTACCCCAGAGTACATATTTTGTCATGGTTATCTAATTTTCTATATTGATCGATTAAACACAATTAAAGCATAGACTAAAGTTAGTCTATGCTTTAAAAAATTAACTAAGCTTTCGATAAGCTGATATTGATAACTGGGTTATCAATTATCAACTATCAATTCTCAATTAAGTACCGGAAGTCCAGGAGTTGGCGTAGTCGATTTGGTCTTGGTTGAGACTGTCGATTTCGATGCCCATTGCTTCGAG
>JANOPX010000076.1:0-5665 GCA_031422115.1 Chamaesiphon sp. VAR_4_metabat_408
GGACGGGGGGACGGGGGGACGGGGGGACGGGGGGACGGGGGGACAACATGAATCCAAATTCCCAACTCCCAACTCCCAACTCCCATACGGTGGTACAGCAACTCCCAACTCCCAACTCTCACATCTAGCCCTGACTGCCTGAATTCAGCAACGCCTTAGTTTTTGCGGGCGGTGATGTAGTCGGCTAGGGCTTGGAGGGGTAGAGATCGATCGCCGAATTCGGTCAAAATATCTTTAGCCTCGGCTACTAGTTTATCAGCTTGATGCTTGGATTCTGCCAATCCCCATAATTTGGGATAGGTGGCTTTTTGAGCTTGGAGATCTTTTCCGGCAGTTTTACCAAGTTCGGCATCAGTCGCTGTGAGATCTAGGATATCATCAACGATTTGAAAAGCTAACCCAATATTTTGGGCAAACTGAGATAACTTGGCAATGTCTGCTTCATCCGCTCCGGCTAGAATTGCGCCTGAAACAACGCAGCTTTCCAAGAGGGTGCCAGTTTTGTGATTGTGGATATAGGTGAGGGTTTCGACAGAGATGTCTTTGCCTTCCGATTCTAAATCTACCACTTGTCCGCCGACGAGACCCTCGGCACCGACAGCACGAGCGACATGAGCGATGGCTTTGAGTACCCTGTCGGCACTTACGCCTTTAGTCTGAGTGGCGATATACTCGAAGGCATAGGCGAGCAATCCATCCCCAGCTAAAATCGCGATATCTTCACCATACACCTTATGGTTGGTCAATTTGCCACGCCGATAATCATCATCATCCATCGCCGGGAGATCGTCATGAATCAGCGACATGGTATGAATCATTTCGAGGGCGCAAGCTGTGGGCATGGCTAGTTCCAGACTACCACCCATCAATTCACAACTAGCAAGGCACAAAATCGGCCGCAACCGCTTACCACCCGCGAGTAGTGAGTACCTCATCGCAGCATAGATTGTATCGGGGTAGCCCGGACGTACAGCAGCGTCTAGAGCTGCTTCTACTAGGGGCTGTCGATCGCTCAAATAAGCTTTGAGATCGAATGCTGTGGGAGAATAGATTTCTGGTTGACTAGTCATTGGTGCTAAAGATGAAGTGGCAATCTTTACAGAGATCCTTACCTCAACTATTCTACGAGGGATTGGCTCTTTTCGATCGGCGGGTAGATTGCCATTAAAATTTTTTCAACTTCCAGAATGCAACATATCCTAGCTCTCAAACCTGGATCTGCCGGAATGAATTGGGGGGTGGAGGAAAAAATTGGAATTCCCCTGAAATTGCCAGCAAAATTATTTTCCGTTACAATGGTAGGTAGACTCTAAAATATTATCAACTGAGGATCGTGTCGATCGAAATAATCGAGACAGGTAAATTCTAAACGTCAATTACAAGTTATTTGAATTGCTGCGTAGTCTTTTTACCCCACCCCAGCCCTCCCCTTGGCAAGGGGAGGGCTGGGGTGGGGTAAAAACCCTACTGAACGATCGTTTTAAACCGCACCAATCCGTACGAGTTATTTGGCGTACCAGCAGCGGTAGATCCGGGAATGGCAGTTAGAGCGGGAATACCCGTATTCGCCACACCAGTGACATCCACAGCTACCACAGAATTGTTAGTATTAGCAGCCTGGAGATTGCAGCCTGAGATAGTTGCCCCAGGGGGATATAATTGAGCGCGATCGACTGTATCGTTTACGGCAGTGAGATCCAGTATGGTATCTGTGCCGATCTGAACTTGAAGATCCTTCCCCACCCCGCCATAGGCTCCAGTTTGAAATGATTGATAAGTAGTAATCAGATCGCACACTCGGAGCGATTGGGCATCGACGAGACCAGCATTGAGGAAGTAAACGGTATACTCGATCGAGTCACCAGATTTGACTTTTCCGGCATCGATCGACCCGATGAGATAATTACTCGGCCAATAGAGATTATTATCATTAACGGAGGTGGTATTATCTACAAAAGTATTTAGGACTGTATTGTCATTGGGATTTTTGACACGATCGTTACGAATGGCAGTAATCCGCTTAACTAATAAAACATTTGCCTTTGTCAAAGCATTTACCACGCGGATAGTAGTAGAATCGATCGAACTATTCTGCTGCTGTGGAATACTTCCAGCCGGAATAGTTAGTCCTAATCCACTAGTCGTACTATCGATATTATCAGTAGCAATTTGACCAGAAAAATCATTAGAACTAGCAAGTCCTTGATTGAGTAAAGTACTGCTGGCAGTACTCAGATTGACTTTCACTGGTATATCAACCCGAATTATTCCCCCCACATCTAGAAGGGCACCAGGATTGAATAAGTTCGTCGCACCAGCAACACCTGTATAGCTGGGATTTTTGGTAGCACTAGCCTTTTGAATTACAGTAACGGTAGTAGCTCCTGATGCAGTAATAGTTACCCCAGCAGGCAATAGATCGTTAATCTGGAATCCAGCGGCTGGACCAGTTCCGTCGTTTTTATAATAAAGTGAATAGGTGAGTGTATCGCCCGGATTGATGATGCCATTGCTATTGCTATCTGTGGTGAGTTTGACAGATTTATAACCCTTGACCATTGTTGGACAATTAGCTGTTAGCCGCACATCATCGACAAAGTTGCCAGAACCTGGACCACCCGCACTGCTTATCGCCCTCAGTGCAAAGCGAGTAACGTCTTGTCCGCTAGGAACGGTATAAACACCACTATAAACTCGCCATTCTGTATTAGGTGATGTATTGTCACTACCTTGGGGATTTTCATTGTTTACTGCGCCCATGAAAACTCTCATGGTATCATTTCCCGCTCGTCCCCGATGAGCTACTTGCCAACGAACTTCAGCACCCGCAGGTAAGATAAAATCTTGATAAAGTCTGCCCAAAGTATAGGCATTAATTTCGGCGAATTGATTGCCCTGGAATGGCTTAGTAGTTGAAATGAGTGTTTGGGTTCCCTTCCAGAGTTCGATCGCATTACGTTGGTCAAAACCACTAGCAGCAGTGGAACTGTTGGCAATTGTGCCCCAAGAAGGGACATCATTTTCGCGATAACTGACAATTCTATTATTCGCAAAGTCTTCTAGTATCGGTGGAGTTCCAGAGCCACTTGAGGGAATATTTGGATTTTCAAATCCACCGTTGAGCAAGCCAATATTACAAGCGGTGATTCGAGGCAAGGCAATATTAACTTTATAGTCTTCGACTTCACCATCGTTGATGGTATCACCTGTGGGACCTACTCCCGATGTCGAACTGAAGCGGAAACGGCTATAGGTAACTCCATGTGGAGCCGTCGGCGGTACAGTTACGGGGAGGCTATTGTCACCCGAACTTAGAGTGAGATCCGTAGCAATTTTCTCGCCAGTATCGATCCAATCACCATCTTGATTCCAATCAATCCAAGCGTTGAGAAAACCTGTTTTGGAGGCTTTGATGGTGAGGCTATTTGACTCGCCGGAAGTGAGAATGCGAGTGCTACCAGTGACGGGGAAAATTACCCCATCTTCATCATTAGAGGTACCATTAATATCATCCCCATCGGCATTGATGGTGGGTTGATTACTGATTTCTGCATCGACAGTTGCACCCAGATAAATATTATTACCGATTTGATGACTAGCACTAATATAAGTATTCGTGAGAGCGGCATCGATCGCCGTTAGACTAGTAGGTGCATCTCCATAGTCCATAGCAGCCGCCAAAACTGGATTGGCAATGAAAATGGCGATAAGTATCGCCACCGACCATAGAGCGCGATAATTGCGGGGTCTGCAAGCACAAATGAGGGTTTGGATTCGATAGCGAGATAAGTAAAATAACCGTGGCATGGTTTGGATCGATCGATCGGGGGAGTATATTCTTATCTTGCCCTTTCGATCGATTTATAGATCCAGTAAATATACGGATTAATTATTCGGCGATCGATTCAAAAAAAAGAACCAACAGTAGTTGGCTCTATGGATAATAATATTCATGAAGGTGACATACTCCACGAATGGTTAGTTATTCAAACTATTTGATGGCTACTTTACCACCAGCATCTTCGATTTGTTTTTTAGCATCTTCAGCGGCTGCTTTGGGTACACCGGAGATGACTTCTTTTGGTGCAGCTTCAACCAAGTCTTTGGCTTCTTTCAAGCCTAAACCAGTGATACCGCGAACGACTTTGAGTACGGCAATTTTGACTTCAGCAGGTACGGATTCGAGCATGACTGTGAATTCAGTTTGCTCCTCAACTGCTTCTGCAACAGCCGCAGGGCCAGCCATAGCAACGCCGACGGGTGCAGCAGCACTTACGCCAAAAGCTTCTTCAATTTGCTTGACTAGTTCAGCCGCTTCGAGGAGGCTGAGTGTTTTTAACTGTTCTAAGATTGTATCGGTTGCAGCAGACATGTGTAAATTCCTAAGATATGGGGATTTTGCGACCCAAATCACGCGGAGGCTCCCTCCGCATGTGTTTGGGTTAAGACGGATTTTGGATTTTGGATTTTGGATTAAAATCAATGCCGAAACAAATGTTTCAATTCGCAGGAACCAAATAAATTAATCTCAAATCTTCAATCTAAAATCGATGTGACTTGATGATTTGAGTAGGGGGTTTTTCCCGATTAATCAACTTTGTCAACGTGAGCTTGCAATGCACGGGCGATCGAACTTGGGACTTCTTTGACACCGATCGCGATTTTCGCGGTGACGGAGTTGAGGGCACCAGCAATTTGCGCCATGAGTTGTTCTTTCGATGGCAGATCGCCGATCGCTTTTACTTGTTCGCCAGTGAGGATTTGACCCTCCATGACACCACCATGAAGTTCGGTCTTCTTGGTCGCTTTTTGGAACTCATAGTAGGCTTTGATTGCTCCACCAATATCATCTCTGAGTACCAAGAAAGCCGAAGAACCCGATAATAATGGTTCTAATGCTTGCCAGTTGGTGTCATCGACAATTGCTTTACCCATGAGGGTATTTTTAGTCACCGTACAGAGACCACCTTTGGGGCGAATCCGTCTCCGTAAGTCGGTGATTTGGGCAACGGTTAAACCTTGGTAGTTAATCACCGCAACCATCGTAGCACCGTCCAAGTCTTTCTTGAGTCCAGCGACGATTTCTTTTTTGTTTTCTAGGGTTCTACCCATATGCTTACTTCTTGGTCAACCAAGTTTTGGATAGGAATGGATTTTGGGTTGAACTTCGATCCATTTTGGTTTGGCATGTTCGACTAGATACTTGCAAATCGATAGTTTGCCGCAGTGAAAATACATAGATTAACCCCGACACTTGATGTGCCGAGGTCTTCATTCAGTCGATCTCTACAACTACTCGATCGAGTAGGTATGGCTCTTACTGTTTGCGTTAACCTCGGCAGGGAATTAAGCTATTCACTCCTGCTGTCTGCGGTAAAGCTATTTGATTTTGGTTAACGCAATCTATCTCAGCCGAATTTACAAATATTTGAAGCTTTAAGGATTCAACTTTAATTGAATTTTAAGCCTTAATAAACATATCATACTTTTGAATCTGTGTCAAACTATTTAGCCCTCATCCCCCAGCCCCTTCTCCCAATTTTGGGAGAAGGGGAGCCGGAGTACTTCGTTACCAACCGCCCCGGGGCAAAAATGCGGGGGGCGAGAAAAAATACACAAAAATTGGCTTGAATTTAAAAAGACCCCCCAGTATTAGAGGGGGGGG
>JANOPX010000077.1:0-11948 GCA_031422115.1 Chamaesiphon sp. VAR_4_metabat_408
CCACAAAGTTACTACTAGCAAAACACTAGCCAGATGTTGAGGAACGATCGATCGAATTGGACGTTTGGCTATTTTCTGGGTTAGAAAAAATGTGATTAGTAATGCCACGATTAAAGTCGTTCCTTGGAGGAAGGTAATCACGGCTGGATGAGCGATAAAGCTGGGGAGATTATCGCCTATTTGTCCGAAGGTGGCAAAGGTGACAGGGATAATTTGTCCGCCTTCTTCTAAACCTAGTTTGAAATAGTAGGCTAGATTTCCGCCGAGTACTAAAGGTAGATAGCCATAAGCAAGATCGATAAATGGTAGTGGTTTACAGCTTCTGAAGGGGATGAATTCTAATTTACCTAATTGATAAAATCCTTGCATTACACCATAGGCTAAAAATGGGATAATTGTAGGTAAAATGATCGCCGCGATCGATAGTCCTAAATGTGGCAAAAATTGGTTTAAATCTATTTGTAAGCCTAACAATCGATCGATCTCTGGTAGACGATGAAGATATACACCTCCCAATAATAGAAATAATAAAGCGACTTCATAACTATGGGGAATATGCGTAGTCCAAAGTTCGATGCCTGGTGGACGAAGATTTAATTCTACCGAGCGATGGGGACAAGCTTTGAGACAAGTCATACACAATACACAATCTTTATTATCTGTTAATTGGGCTGGATGAGAATAAATCGGACACCCATTAGTTGTCGCTCCTTCACCAAAGCCTGCGCCACCTTTATAACAATGATACGTGGTACACTCCGCCGCACAGGTACCTTGCTGGGCGCGTAATTCAACCATCGATAGTTTGGCAAATAAACCATTCATGCCACCGATCGGACAGAGATAACGACACCAAAATCGCCGTTCAAACATCAGTGAGAAAATCACCGCTCCAGCCGTGATTAGCAATAGTAAACAACTAGATAAATATGCCGTATTCTCTAAATTCCAAAGTTCTTCCCAGAGAAATATCAACACGAACAAACCAAACAGAAACCAACCACCCCATTTCTCCGCAGTTTCACGCGGCCACTTTTGCAGGGTGCGGGGAAAGAATTTGAGTGAGAGCTTTTGAGCTATTTCGCCATAAATCATAAATGGACAAAAAGCACACCACAGCCTGCCAATAATGGGGAATAATAATAAAATTAACGGCCACCACCACGCCCAAAATAGATTGAGTGCGAAATTATGTTGGCGATCTTGGGGCGCAATAAATAGAATCATTACCACCAGCGGAAATACCCAAACAGTAAAACCATAATTAATTCGATCGGGATACCAATCGCTATTTAAAAACTGTCGCAACCACGGATAAGCATTTAATAAATTTAGGCGAAATAACTGCTTCTTTGGTGCCTGTGCCCAGAAGACTTCTTCCGTTAGTAAATTACTATCTTGCATCTGTGCTAAGGCTCGATTTACCATGCCCTGCAATTCTAGTAGATTACCTGGGAAATCATAAGTTTGTAGACGGCGAATTGCTTCTGGTGTGACTTGGGGTTTAGACAACTTTTTTTGGCGACAAATGATATTGATATAATAATTCACCTGTGCCTCCAAATCGGCCTTCCGCACCCGCAATCCTGGTACTTTGATTTGATGCTTAATTGCCTTGCTAAAAGTTGGTTGAGTACTCTCTGAGATGAGAATTATCCGAGCATTAGTAGAGCGGGTAACGAGGATTTGACCTTCTGGCACAATGGGATTATAGTTGCCTGTAGTCAGTAATTGTTCGATCTGTGGCACTAGTTCACGCGGTAATTCTTGGACATCATTTAAAATTAATGTCCCTTCACCCAACCATTCTAATAGCCCTGGTTTGCCACCCACTCGCCCGAATAATTCTGCACCATTGGCAGTAATTAGGGCACTTTTGAGCCTAATAATCGGTTGCTGACGACGCTTGGAACCAAAATGAATCAACGCGGCAATATTATCTTTTTCTAATCCTGGTTCGCCGGAAATTAAGACAGACTTATCATCATTTGCCGCAGTCCGAATTTGTTGCCGCAACTTGACGGCATAACGACTACTGCCAATAATTCCTCGCTTTGCCTGGGGTACTAAATAAGGACGCAAAGCGGCTTGTCTGTCTTGCTCGTAAGCGATTTCACCTTCGAGTTGTGTTAATTTACTTGCTAATCTTTGAGCGTATGCTGCGGTAATTTCAGGATATTTGTTAACTAATGCTTGCCATTTCTCTGCTGTAATTGTCTGAAACTGACATTCTGTAATAGCCACAATCCGACTATCTGTAAGTTGCATTTGTTGTAATGCTGATAAATTTATCACCGCACCTGGTAATAATCCCGTTGCCCACATCAATCCAGCTTTTTGGCGACGATAACGCTCTGCTTGCCCTGATTCTAATATATATAGCTTCGTGACAGGCGTTGCTTCAATTGTGACTCGACAGCCTGCTGGTACGATTAATACCTCCAATTCACTCGCCAATGATGCTAAAATATTGCTTGGCAACATCCCTAGTTCAGTAGCCGATTCCAACCAGTTAACTAATGTTGCTGTGGACATTTGAATTTACCTATCGTATGACTAAAGTTTAGACTGATAAAGGTTAGAAACAGGTAAAATAAAGCAAATGTCTTTAGCTTTAGCACGCCACCTAAGCTTAATAATTTTAGAATGGCTCGCACAGTTCCAGCTCCTGGATTAGCCGATCCCATCGGTCTTTTTCCGCCCTTAATTCCTCAAGACGTTCGATTTCTCCCAACTGCTCCCACCGATAGATTTCATGTCGGTACCATGAGGATTTCAATTTACAGTAAAAGTATTCTGGTATTTCTTCAAATCCAAATTTGTGCTGCCAAGCGCGACTCCGCTCGTTACAAATATGGTAGCCACACCGCAGATCTCTGACCCCCTCGGCGTACAAGCTATTTGTCGCGCTGGCAACCATTTGGGTGGCGATTCCCATCCTTTGATACTCAGGTTTCACCAACAGCAAATCTAGTTCTACCCTAGAATATTTATTCTCGACAAATAAGGCTAAACCGATAAGTATATCGCCCGTCGAGAATGCCATTCTAGAAGCTGGATGAGGCTTGCCGCGCACCCCTTGGAAATAGTTGTAGATATTTTTGCGAACATGGGTGTGAATTGAGTCTAATGACCAATCACAAAATTCTACAGAATCTTCAAATGCCTCTAAGAATGTTTCAATCATCTGTTCTTTGAGCAACGGATTGACGGGCACAATCCGATCGGATATGGTAATGTCTTGGGGTACCAATGTCAGTTGAGTCCGCACGAGATATTCTCTAGGTCTCAGATGTGCTTTACCTTCAAAATATTCAGTCTTCCAACCAAATGGGTGTTCCATCAATTGAAATTCTGCGATCGATATTGAGATGTATTTGCTTTTCATCAAAGAACTACCTTCGATTTTTACAGAACATTATTACTATAATACAGATCGATCGCGTTGATTTGTCGATCTTGCCAAAATTCCCATGCTTCGTCTAAATTCCCTATGCCAAGAAATCTAATACTAATCGATCGAATTTGTCTGGATACTCTAGATAGGGATGATGTCCGCAATTTGGGAAGATATGTAATTGGTTATCGGGGATGTTTGCGGCGGCGATATATGCGTGTTTGACAGGGATGATGCGATCGAATTCACCCCAGATAATTAGGGTTGGTTGGGTAATATGCGGTAAGCTATCTAATATCGGCTGGTAGACTTTGGGGAGGACTCCCGCTAAGTTAAAATTGCTTTGTCCGATTCTGAGGATGACGCGATTTCGGTTGGGAATAGCAAAAATTGGATACCTAATTTCGATCCACTCTGCGAGTAGTTGTGTGCTATAATAGAAATTAGACTTTATCATAGTGGGTATCATCCAGCGACGTGGACGAAGTAGCCAGACGATCGCAGGTAGGGTAATCAATCGAATCCCTAGACTTATCTCCTTCCCAAATCCCATACTATCGACGAGCACCAATTTCTCCACTCGATCGGGATACAATCTAGTAAATTCTAGAGCTATTCCACCACCCATCGAGTTACCGATGAGCGTAGCCGAATCAATCTTCAAGGCTGTCATAAAGTCACCGAGAAATTCCGCCTGATAGGTGAGCGAATAGGATCCATCTGGAGTATCAGACTTACCCGAACCCACCATATCGATCGCATAAACGCGGTGATATTGGGCTAGAATGGGCAGATTGTACAGCCAAAACTCGATCGAACCATTTCCACCATGAAGTAGAATCAGATTGCTTCCACCCTCTCCCATCTGCCAATAGCGAGTATTGATGCCATTGACAGAGACATATCGATCTTGTGGCGGTGATACCGAAGAGCGCGTGGGCATATTTAGCGACGATTTTTTGATAACCAATGTAAACTAGCATATCCCACCATAAGTCCCACTAGATTCAGCGGAACCGAGAGTAATACAATTAGCCAGCCAAGTTTAAATCCTAATACCATCCCCCCAAATACCTTACTTTGATAATTTTCAGGCACAAACCCGTGCTGCATATCATGAATTTCCCACAACATCCCCCCCAGGGGACTAGTAATCGTGACAGTAATCAACATAGCGACAGTCATTGTTAACCAACGTTGATAGCCCGTCGCTCTACCATAATAATCGTTCCAATAATTACCCACTATTCCAAAAACAGCGGAAATAATCGCAATATATTGAAATGAATGCTCAATATGATACGCAAACATTCTGTATAGAGTCGCAATTGGATACTTCCATTTCAGTCCATAGTAGAGGATACTAAATGTACCCGATAGAGAGCCAAAACTTATGGCAAATAACAGCAGGAAATTGCGTAATCGGTAACTAATAAATTTGTTCACCAGGTATCGATCGGGATTAAGTAATAAGTAATAAGTAATAAGTAATAAGTTGATTTTTGGAACAGGGATTCAAACCCCATCTCAAAAATGTCTTCTTATCATGAATTGCCCCTACTCTAAATCCAACTCAATCCCCAACTCCCGTAACTTAGCTGCCATTATAGCTGCTTTTTGTTCTGCGGCATTGGCTCGATCGCGCTCTAGTTGAGCTTGTGATTCAGCAAGTGTCGCGCGTGCTTGTTGACGGGTTGCTTCCAACTGAGCGGCTTCAGCTTTTTGGGAGATCTCTAATGGCGATAAAAATAACTCACCTGCGGGCGTATATAGCTCCAACTCTTCACCCAACTCAAATCTGACTCCCAAGCGAGGGCTAACCCAGCCAGCGATATCGCTAATTCCTTGCAACTTGCCATCCTGTCGGAGCCAGCCAGTAACATCGATTCGATTCTCCGAAGGAGAGGCTCCGCCAACGGGATCGTAGATATAATATTCTTCTACACCATATCGATCGTAAAATTCCAACTTTGCCGTCATCTCCGCCAAACGATTCCCTGGAGATAAGATCTCAAACACCACTTGAGGAGCGATATTATCCTCTAGCCATTGCTGATAGGAGCCACGATACCCTTTTGCTCTCCCAAAAGCCACCATCGCATCTGGCGCACGTCGAGTCTTATTATCCCCTTCAACTGGATACCACAACAAGTCCCCAGCGACAAAGACATTCGGCTCGTGAGCGAATAAGATTTCGAGATTTTCCTTGATTTTGACAATCCAACTAAATTGAAGGGTATTGTCTGACATCGGGTTTCCGTCGCAGTCTGGATAAATAACTTCAGTCTTTTTTAATTGCCCAACCATAGCTAGAGAATACTCCGGTGGTACGCTTTTATTATTTTAGCTCGATTTTGCGCCAAAACAATGCCTAGATCGAGAAACTCGATCTAGGCATTGGGATCGGGAAACTCGATCTTTTTTAGACGTTGCTGAATACATATATGATTTACCATTGTGCGATTGCTAAGATTCAGAGTAGGGGCAATTCATGAATTGCCCCTACTCTGAATTCATACATCAATTGAGCAACGATCTTTTTTACAAATATCAACCTTTAACATTCATCTGAAAGATGATATCGTTGTAATCGCGATCGCCGCCACCGAATATATCTTCGACTCCAAACTTATTGTCACCCAACAAGCGAAAGTGATCTACTTTGTCGGTATTAGCTCCGATATAACTAAAGTAGGCATGAATATTGCTATTCGCTTGATTTGTGGGATTAGTAGTGAGGAAATTATCGAAGGTGCCATTGGCGATGACGACAGGAGCTAAAATTTTACCCGTTGCCACTGTAAGATCGGACTGAGTTTCATTTTTAGAACTACGCAAGAGCACGCTCTTAATCGCCGCTTCAGCATAACCGAGATCGGTTGGTTTGAGACCATTTGCGAGAGTACCTTGGGCATCTTCAACAGCATAAAAACCGATGTAGTTATTATAAGCAGCATCGCTAACAGTAAGAGTATCTACTTTTACCGTTGCTTGATTCAAACCGCGCAAGTCAATTACTTGCCCTTCCGATTTGCTTTGTAAGCTGCTACCAGCAGTGAGAGTACCTTTGTCGAAGTTTTCTATCTTGAACACAAAATCATTGAAATCTTTATCGCTTTTACTACTCGCGTTGTCTGGGATATCTTCCCAGGCAATTTGATAGCCACCATTGTTTGCTAAGGCAGTAAATTTAGATTGATTAGATTTGTCGATATTCGCTTCTGCCAAAGAGAATAATACCTTAGCTGTTGGTTTGTTTGCAGCGAGATTAGCTTTGACACTATCGATCGTATCATCAGGAATCAAACAAAATTCAAGTCGATCGCCAGCATTGAACTGTAAATTTCGTTGAGAATCTCGATCGAAATTATTATCATTCGATCGATCGCTCAGAGTCGAAAAAATCACCTGAGATCTGTCGAGCGCAGCCGCTAAATACCCCGGATCGCCAGGTGCAATGTTCCCAATCCGTCCTTGTGCATCATCGACAACAAAAGCACAGACTTCACCTTTTCCCGCAGCTTCATGAGTTGTTTTGGTGAATTTTAGCACGGCAGTACTGCCCGTACATTGGACTTGCAATATATTTCCAGTAAGTGGTATTAATGAATTTATGGGAGTTGTGGGATTTGTGGGATTTGTGGGATTTGTGGGAGTATCATTATCTGTGAGATTAATCTCGGCAGTAACATTTGTACCGATATAGCCCGATCCTGTGGCTAAAGCGATCGAAATGGTTTCTGTTGGTTCGACTAATGGATCGTCGATCGTGACAACATCCACCTTCGCAGTGTTACTTCCGGCTAAAAAAGTCACCGTTTGGGCGATAGATTTGTAATCAACCCCACTAGTGGCACTCCCTGTAGCAGTGGCTAAATTCACCGTGAGCGAGTTCGTAATGTCACCCGTACGGGTTAAGACAAAATTACCATTGGTGCTGGGTTCTGCCGCATCTGCGCCTTTAGCGATTTGGATTTTGGGTGAACCTAAAATAGTATCGATGGTTAAACCAGTACTATTTTGGAAAATCGCAATCAATTCACGGGGTTCGCTATTGGGTTTGTTGAGAAATAGTGCTTGACCCTTAATTCCGGCGATCGGTGAATTGTCTAAGCTATACTGACTAATCGACCCCGATAATTTGATGATATCGCCTTCTGTGCTATTGAAATCGGTAATTAGAGCATAGTCAGAAGTTCCAGGGGTGGTGACATCACCATCATCATAATAAACTTTGTTGATGTCTCCCACCAGGAAACTATCTTTGCCAACACCACCAGTGAGGGTATCTATTTCGCCTTTACCAGGATTGACGCTGTTGAGATTGACTCCTGCAATTACGTCATCACCAGCACCTGTATCAATTTTATTGCTGAGGATATTACCACTAATTTTGTCGTCGAATTTAGTGCCGATAAAACTCTCGATCGAAGTTTCGGTACTAGTGCCTGTGCCACCTTGAAGGCTAAAGACTGAAACTAATTCAGTGGTAGTAGTAAAAGTTTTGGCATTGGGATCGATGACTTGCAGAGGAGCGAGTGGGATACTATTACCCACACCAAAAGCACTCAAATTATAACCACTATTTTTCAGTGCGGTAACTTCATTTTTATAATCAGGGCCATTTGGTTCTCCATCAGAGAGAAAAATTAAATTGCCTTTACCAGATGGAGTATTTAAGTTTTTGAAGATGGTTTGAGATTGGATTAAACCTGCTTGGTAGTTAGTCCCACCAGCAGTTTGTAGCGTTTGTAAGTTTTCGACAATATCAAAAACTCCATTAGTATTAGCATCAGTTTTTGGTGTGGCTGTTGCGCCTATTTGTTGTGCTGTATCGTCAAATGCGACTAAACTAATGCGAGCTGTATCACCCAATCCTCGATCGATCAGACTCTGATTGAGGGCGATAAATCCAGCGATTTCTCCATCTAAAATTGTATCTGCTGCACCATCTTTATTGAGATCCCCGACGGCTACACCGCTAGCTCTACTAAAAGTACTGCCAGAAATATCAGCAACGAAAATAACGTCTGGATTGTTACCTACAACTAGAGAGCCTAGGGTAAAAGAGCCAGTACTAAGAGTACTAGTTTTCCCTGGGGATAGATCCACAACCGCGCCACCAGACGCGCTACTAATATCGATCGTATTTTTACCACCAGGATCTTTAATATTATCGACACCAGCCCCAAGATTTAGATATAAGTCATCAGCTATTGTTCCCTGTAAGAGATCGTCACCTGGAGTACCTTGATAAGTTGCCATGTCTTAATAAAATATTTTGAATACATTTTAAGGTACATTTTCCTCGACTTTAACGGAATCGTCTATCGGCTAACTGGCTTAGTATCCTAGCATACGAGAAAAGATCGAGCATTTATTTATCTGTTTGTGCGATCGCGATCGCATACAATAACTCAATCTAATGTTAGACAGCAATCTTAAATTATTCGATCGACAGGTAGCATAAAAGTTATTACTTATTACTTATTACTTATTACTTATTACTTATTACTTAATCAACGTCTAGCTGTATTGGCGAGGATTTGCATGGCTAGTTCTGGTCGATCGGTAATGATGGCTGATATTTGTCGATTGGCGATCGACTTGGTTAATAATGATTCTTTATTTACCGTCCAAATATATACTTCCTTACCGATCCTGTTCATCCGCCACAAAAATCCAAACCGGAGGAGTCGATAGTTGGGTGATATAAAGTCTGCGCCGCTCCGAAAAATTCGGTATTCAGGAAAAATCTGAAAAATCGAAATATGCCAAATATTCTTGGGTGGTAATCGACCGATTAATAGTCCAACTTTAATTTTTGGGTCGATATTTTTGATTTTTCTGACGGATGAATCATTGAAGGACTTGATAATAAATTGTGAATAATGCAGATGTTTGAGGACGATCGCGACAACTAGATCTTCGTAACCTTCTGCTTTGATTTCGATATCCAAGCCGATTTTACCGCGACACAATTCGATTACTTCTATGAGTAAGGGAACTATAAATCCCTTAGCTTTACCAATAGCCAAGAGGCGATCGTAGGTCAGATTTTTAATCTTATGACCATCAATTTTATCATCATGATAACAAACTATGTATCCATCTTGAGTACAGCGGAGATCGAATTCGATCCAGGATACACCAATATCGATTGCTGCTTGAAAAGCCTCGATCGTATTTTCTGATTCTACCAAAGATGTCCGACCTCGATGAGCGATAATCTGCATATTTTGGAGTGGTGATAATTTGTTAGCAATGACAACACTTATTGATTCCCATATGGGCGGGGAAAAGGTTTGAGCATATTCTGCGCTGCATAAACACTAAAGCTTTCGACGATTACTCCCCCACGTAGAATTGGCACTTCACCTATTTTAGTCAGACTACTAAAATAACTAGGATAACGAGTTTTCGCGTCTAGATCGACTCCAAAAGTTTTGCTACCTACATAGATCCCATTTTTACCTACCCATTGTTTTGGTTTTGACCAAAAAGCAAAGCTACGGAGATCGGCATCAAAGCAGGTGACTGGTTTGCGATCGATAGGTTCGAGAGCCATGCCAATTTGTCCGCCTGTATAATAGCGATTGGTAAATATAAAATCTGCTTGCTTGAGAGCTAGATTTAGCTGGGGATTGTTTGCAAATCCCGATCGCAATTGCTCGATATCGATGAGTTGAGTAGAGTTGTCTTGACTAAGGGGAAATAACCCCAAAACCCCAGACTTACTAGGAGTCTGAAATGTTCCATCTGCGATATGCAGTAGGGTCATAGACATCAGTATAATCGCTACAGCAGTAGATCCCAGAAACCAGCGATATGGCAGCCGAGGATATGAATAGCGGCGACTAATTACCAATCGTTCTGCTAGAATCATGGTTGCCGACCAATATCCTGGCATACCCCAAGCTGGTAAGATTTGTCGATAGCCAGAAATTAATATAAATCCAATAATTAGTGGGAGGGAGAGCCATAATAGCAATCCTCTTTTTTCTAAATCCCATTCGGCACCAAATCCGCCGATTCTACTATGTTGCCGCCAATTAAAATTCTCGATCTGCTGGATAGTGGCGCGGAAGGTAGACCAAATTAATGGAATCCCAAAAGTGGGGAATAGATAGAGTATTGCTATGAATAGAGTGGTAAATACTCGCTCGATCTGATAATCACTATCTAGCGCACTACCTATAGATTGAAATTGAAAAGATGCCCAGTCATTATTGATATTCCAGTAAAAGATAGGCCAGAGCGTCAACAAGAAGATTGGGATCCCAAGCAATAGCCATGACGATCTGAAAGCGCAACGATATTTGGAACTAAAAAAACAAAACCCAACTAAACTAAAGCCTAGGGTAATGCCATCATACTTAGCAAGGCAAGCTAATCCGATCGTCAAACATAATAATGTTAATCGATAACTGGGTTGATAAAATCTATGTCTAAAAAACTCATATGTTGCCAACCACAATGATATCGCCCAGAAAAACAAGAGCGAGGTATCGGGAAGTGCTAATACGCCAAAGGCAATCTGAAAAATCGGAATTGCTGAGGCGATCGCTAGCACATTGATCGCAATTTGGAGCGTGTATAGTTGCAGCGCAGACAGATACAGAAAAACCAATGAAAAAGTATATAAAAATAATCCGCCAATCCGAATTGTAAATTGAGATACTTCTCCCGTTAATAAAACACCAAATCCTGTAGTCAAAGCCACTAGGGGGGAGCCATCAAAGTAACTCCAGTCGGGATGAAGACTGTAGAGATAATAATAGGCTTCCTCAAATCCTGGTTGAAGCCAAATCGCAATAACTAGCCTCACGCAGAAGCCAAGAAATAAAATGATTGCCGCCGTTCGATGATAGTAAGCCGAAAGACCTTGATAAATTTGAATGGTCACGAATTAGTTATTAGTTATTATTTATTATTTATATAGATAGTGACACGCTAATACTCTGTAAAGATGGGGATTAGCGTTTAGGGCAATGTCATCGATTGTGGTATAAAAGCTATTAATGACGATTCTCTTCCAGAGAGGCTTTCGGTTACGAATTAGGCACTCTACAACCAAAAATTTTACCCCGTTTGCGCCTACAGTGCGCGATTCTCTCTCATGAGAGGCTCTTCTGCTTTTGGCGCTCACACCTGCCGGAGGCACAGGCAGAGGCTACGCCAACGGTTACGACTTCTCAGCTAGATGCTGCTTTGGGTATTGTCGAATCTCTGGCTGCTACCTGGGTACTCTATGAGGGGTGAGGGAATTTTGGATTAACTGATTTTGGATTTTGGATTTTGCGACTGAAATCACGCGGAGGTTTCCTCGTGCTGTGTGTTTCACCAAGCAGGATTGAAATTCAACAACGCCCTACATCGCTAGTGAGGAGGGCGGGTTTTGAATGAATCTCTAGTACAAGTGTCATCGATTTCATAAAGCGGCGTTTTTACGGCGAGTGGGTTCCCCCCGCATAAAAAAACGACAAGACACCCGCCCCTACAGACCACCCCCAGTCTCCCCGTCCCCCCGTCCCCCCGTCTCCCCGTCCCC